>JALUYM010000313.1 GCA_027018745.1 Bacteroidales bacterium
TGATCGGTTCGTCAAAATGCAGGGTGGCGGCAATTTTGTTCAATACTTCCGGTTTAATTTCATCCCCCAGTTCCATAACATCCTGCCATGTAAACATTCCAGGCCCGGCTTTTTCCTCCACCGTGATAACAGTGTTCAGTTCGGGAAGTTTTGTTTCCTGTAGAAAACCAGGATCGCTGTATTTCAGCCGTGGCACTAATTGATAAACCATATCGGCATAATTTGCATGTTCTGTTTTTTCGTCAATAACCAGAAATTTACAGCCCGATTGTTTCAATACATATTCCAGCTCATGAACACGGTAGCTGGGATTGATGTTGACCAAAATAGCCCCGAGTTTGGCAGAGGCGTATTGTAATACTGCCCATTCGGCACGGTTCAGTGCCCAGATACCAATTCGGTCTCCCTTTCGCAGCCCCATGGCATGTAAGCCCAGTGCACACTTGTCTACCTGTTGTTTCAAAAGACGGTATGTCCACCGGATGTTTTGATGGACTACTACCAATGCTTCTGTTTCCGGAAATTTTTCAACAGTTTCGTCAAACATTTCCCCGATAGTTTTTCCCAACAAAGGAACACTGCTTGTTCCGCTGACATAACTTAATTCTGACATAATACAATTCTTTAACCCGCCCAAAGAGCGACAAATATTAATGAATCAATAAAAAATTTGAGCTGTAACCGTCTTTTTTTATTCCATTGCCGTAAAATTAGAAAATTATTGGAAAAACAAATATTTTTATCATTTTTTCTCTTTCCAAATCAATTTTTTTAGTTTTCAGTAATTGTTTAGACAGCTAACTTTGAAAACAGATATTAGAAAGTATAGCTTATTTTATTACAAGTCATTAGCCTGAAAATGTCATCATTGTTGTGATAAAACCACAAATGGCAGTTATTCAAATTTATTAAATCCTTATCTTTACAAGCTAAATGATACTTTCATGGAGAAACGCTGGGTGGTAAAAAAAGGAGCTGACAGGCAAACAGTTGAACGTTTGGCCATTGAGCTGGGCGTAAGCCGGAAGCTGACAAATTTATTGGTACAGCGTGGGATTACCACTTTTGATGAAGCCAAATCGTTTTTCCGTCCATCGCTGGATGCTTTACACGATCCTTTCTTAATGAAGGATATGGACAAAGCGGTGGACAGGATATTGCAAGCCATTGCAACCAATGAAAATATTATGGTTTACGGAGATTATGATGTGGATGGCACTACTGCTGTCTCACTGGTCTATTCTTTCTTGAAAAACATCCATAAAAAAATTGAGTTTTACATCCCTGACCGGTATATTGAGGGTTATGGAATTTCATTAAAAGGTATTGATACGGCGGCAGAGCATAATGTAAAACTGATCATTGCCCTGGATTGTGGCATCAAAGCTGTTGATAAAGTGGAATATGCTACAAACAAAGGAATTGATTTTATCATAGGCGATCATCACCGTCCGGGCGATGTAGTTCCTTCCGCTGTGGCTGTTCTCGATCCCAAGCAAAAGGATTGCCCTTATCCTTACAAAGAGCTGTCGGGTGCCGGCGTGGGGTTTAAACTAACGCAGGCCCTGGCAAAAAAACTGAAGCTGCCGGACAAAAAAGTTTTCAGCAGTCTTGATCTGCTGGCCATCAGCATCGCAGCAGACATTGTTCCTATTACGGGTGAAAACCGCGTTTTGGCTTATTTTGGTTTGAAACAAATCAACACTTCGCCCCGTCCGGGCGTTTTTTCTATCCTCAAATCTTCTGGTTTTGAACGTGTTGCAGAAAACGGTAAGAACGGTTTGGTTTTTCCACGCGAGATAACGATTAGCGACCTGGTTTTTGTGGTAGGCCCGCGCATCAATGCTGCCGGACGTATAAAAGATGCTACTGATTCAGTCCGGCTTCTTATCAGTAACCACGATGAATATGCTGACAAACTGGGTGGAGAGATCAATTTGTTGAATACGACCCGCCGCGATTTGGACAGTAGTATTACCCAGGAAGCTATCGACATGATTAACTCCAACGAAACATTGAAAAAGAAAAAAACCACTGTTCTTTTCAAAAAAGAATGGCACAAAGGGGTTATCGGTATTGTGGCTTCCCGGTTAATCGAACAATTTTATAAACCGACCATCGTACTCACCATGGCCGATGGAATGATCACTGGTTCGGCACGTTCTATCAAAGGATTTGACATTTATGATGCCATTGATTCGTGCAGCCATTTGCTTACACATTTCGGTGGTCATACTTATGCTGCGGGGCTTGCCATGAAGCCGGAAAATCTGGATGCTTTTCTCGAAGAATTTGAAGCTTATGCCGAAAAACACCTGACAGAGAACATGCTGGTGCCTGAAATTGAAATAGATGAAGAACTGTATCTCAGCGACATTAATTCCAAATTTTACCGTGTTTTAAAGCAATTTGCCCCGTTTGGGCCGGGGAACATGTCCCCGCTGTTTGTCTCTCACCATTTGATCGATACGGGTTATGCCAAAGCGGTGGGAAAAGACGGCAATGGGCGTCATTTGAAATTTGAAGTCGTTCACAAAGATCATTCGGGAAACCCGCTGAAAGCCATCGCTTTTAACCTGGGTGAACATTGCGGTCCCATGAAACAGGGAAAATCTTTCAGCCTTTGCTATCATTTGGATGAAAACACCTGGCAGGGAAATACTTCACTGCAATTGCGTGTAAAAGATATCCGGTTTGAAGAATGATGATCGTTGATAAAAATTTTATGAAATTATAAATGATGGAAAAATGAAAAAATTGCAACATGTTTTTATTGCTTTTGCCTGCGTGTTCCTGACGGCTCCTGTTTTTGCCCAAACCACTGTCAGGCAACCTTTTCAATTAAAAGACCTCAGAAAACTGGTCAGGATATCTTCACCACGTATTTCGCCGGATGGAAAACAGGTGGCTTTTATTGCCACGCGTCCCGATTGGAAAAATGATAAAACCAAACAGGAAATTGATTTGGTTCAGGTGGCAAACGGTGCTGCCCGTTCCCTGACTTTCCAAAGAAAAGGTTTGTCTTTCCTTCGCTGGTCGCCTAATGGTAAACAGCTTGCTTTCCTGGCCTACGATCCGCAAACAAAAAAGACACAACTTTTTGTTATGCCCATGGATGGTGGCGATGCTGTCAGGATTACCTCATCAAAAACCGGTGTAGATGCGTATGCCTGGAGCCCCAATGGAAAGCAGTTTGCATTTATTGCACAGGATACGGTACCCCATCCGAAAGCCATAAAACATCATGATGATGCTTTCAGGGTAACCGACAATAATTACATGGTACGTGCTGCTGTTCAACCATGGCATTTGTGGGTTGTCCCGGCAAAGGGAGGAAAAGCTAAACAGCTCACCAACGGAAAATGGAGTCTTGGTACTGATCAGGGATCCATGTCGGCCCCGGTTTGGACTGCCAACGGGAAAGCAGTTGTTGTCTGTAAATTCCCCACCGTATGGGAAGGCGATGCCTGGCATTCGGTACTGACATCCGTTGCGGTACCTTCCGGAAAGACAAAAACTGTCGTCACAGATCAGGGGGCATTCCAACCTTTGTTTGCACCCGATGGAAAATCACTGGCTTTTCTGCGTCCGCGAAATGGTGACCAGAACAATGGTTTTGCCGTTTATGTTAAACAAAATGGAAAAATCAGGGATGTTACAGCTGCTCTGGACAGGAATATTAACAATTTCGTGTGGCTTCCCGGTGGTAAAGCCATGCTGCTGTTGGCAGAAAAAGGAACCCGTGAGGTGATGTGGGAACAGCCGGTTGATGGTACTGCCAAATTATTAAATATGGGCAAAGTAATGCCCGGGGGCCAGGTTTCGGTTTCAAAAACAGGAGAGATCGCTTTTACGGCAAGTACAGCATCTCATCCCTCTGAATTGTATATTATGAAATCCGTCAATAGTCGTCCGCATCGGCTGACTAACCTGAATGCTTTTGTTGATTCGCTCGCCATTGCTAAAAATGAAACCGTTCGCTGGAAGCTGGATGGTTTTCATGAAGATGGGGTACTGACATATCCCGTACATTTTGAAAAAGGGAAAAAATATCCTTTGGTACTGGTCATTCATGGTGGTCCGGAAGGGGCTTCCACTGTTCGGTTTTCTCCCTTGGTACAGTTGCTTGCTGCACAGGGTTTTTTGGTTTTTCAACCGAATTATCGCGGCAGTATTAACCTGGGCGATGCCTATCAACATGCCATTTACCGAAACACCGGGAAAGGTCCGGGTGAAGATGTTATGGCCGGGCTGAAAACGGTGGAAGGAATGGGAATCGTCAATAAATCACTTATAGGAGTAACTGGTTGGTCTTATGGTGGTTACATGACATCCTGGCTTATTGGGAATTATCCGGATGTGTGGAAAGCTGCTGTTTCGGGAGCTGCCCTGAACGATTGGGTGATGGATTATACCATTGCTTATTATCAAACAGGCGACCTGTACTTTTTTGGCGGTTCGCCGTGGGTGAAAAGATATTGGAAAATATGGCGGGAACAGTCACCCATTGAGTATGCTTTACGTGTCAAAGCCCCTACATTGATTATGGGCGATGCGGGGGATCCCAATGTTCCCATTGTGAACAGCTATGAAATGTTTCATGCTTTACGCGACAACGGTGTACCGGTCGAGTTTTACGTTTACCCGGCCAATACCCATTTCCCTCATGATATTGTTCGTGCTACCGACGTTTATCGCCGGTGGGTCGGCTGGATGGTAAAATATTTAAAATAAAAAGATAAATATTCCCTTATTTTTGCCGCGAAAATGATCGATTGAATGAAAAACGTATTTCATCGCTGGATTCCGGCTTTCTTTCTTTTGTTAAGTATTGTCAGTCTGGCATTTTATTTTACCACAGGCGAAAAGACATATTCTGATCAGGCCGTCCAAAAGTTGTCCAGTGAATTGCAGGCCCACATGATGGCATTCATAAAAAAAAAACAAAGGGCCACCGTCAACTTCAAGCGTGGTTTTGCTTCCCTTACCTGCAGGGATCTTACATCTCGTTTTTTGGAGCAGTATGCTTTAAAGCAATTAAAAAGGAATGCGGATATTCGGGGCGTTATGCTCCTGGGCCGGCATTTCCACTTTCTTTTTGTACGTGATGCCAAATTGTGGGCAGCTGCTTATGATACGATTTTTAACGATACACTCACTAACTGGGTTCGGCTCAATAGCCATCTTCAGATAGTGGGGCGGTGGGCTGGTAACTATCGTTATTTTATTGATGAAACTTCTCTGAAGAAAACAAATTTGCTGGTACGTTCAGTCAAACAGTTGTTGTGGATATTATTTTCCCGGAAGGGTATAACACGCAGAGATTTTATTCTGTTTTCGAACTATGCCCGGCTGAAAGATGGTAAGACAATTGTTTTTGCGTTGGTTTACAATTTACATGAGCAGGACAAAGCCTTTTTCCCCCTTTTGCAATTTCCCCGTGCTTTTGTTAGCATAGTTGCCCCGTTTGAGAAATTTACTGTTCCCCTTTATGTTGCCGACACTTCCTCCGGAATTTCGGGAAAACCTGTGGTTGATCAGATCAACCGGTTACTGGAGAGTTGGGAAAGGCCTTCCGGCCCCGGGGGTAATTCTTATCTTTTTATCCAAAACAGCAAAAGATACTGGTTGCATGTTTCTTTGTTGCCCCGTTCGCCCGGAATTCGGGCGGTTGCTTCTGCTACGGCCAAAAAGGAACTGGAAACCCTGGCCGGGCTGAAAAAAAACCTGTATGGATATGCCTCTGTTTTCTTTGTTTTTGTTGCTTTTCTTTTGGTCCTTTTTACCAAAAAGAGGTAAAATGGAAAAATTTTGTGCCTTGTAGGATTATCCTTTGCAGGAAATTGACCTGTGCCAAAAGCCCCCATCAAAGGTTTCGGTTCATTAAAACCGGCAAAATAAATTATATTGTTGAAACAGATGTCCGCGGTTTTTCAATAACTTTGTCGCCGCAAAAGTCGGACATAGTTATGGACAGGAAAAAGGCAAGGATCTTTCGTGAAAAAAAAACAGTGGAAGAGATGATTCGTCTCTATTGTCACGAACATCACGGGACCAAAGGAAAGGAACTTTGTCCCGATTGTATGGCCTTGCGCAATTATGCTTTTTCACGGGTAAAATCATGTGTTTTTAAACTGGATAAACCTACCTGTAAAAATTGTACCATTCACTGTTATTCACCTCAGAGAAAAGAACAGATCAAAGAGGTAATGCGGTTTTCAGGGCCACGGATGATGTTCCGTTTTCCCGGCCTGACACTGATGCATCTAATTGATGGATGGAAAGATAAGGCCCTTATTGAGAAATTTTTGGCCAATAAAGAGAATCAGAATAAAAAGAATTTTAAAGGTTAATGGTTGTTTTTCAGTCTGTTTCGGGTAATAAACCCTGCAAAATGTAATGGATTATCTTTTTGATAAAATTTTGAAGGACAACTTTTCCGGTTCGGGAAAGATACTTCTGCAGGTACAGGAAGCCCTGCTGGCTTATGGACGGTCCAAAAAGAAAATAAATACAGAAAAGCTTCTCCGCCAACTGGATGTCCTGGAGGATCATTTCCCCCATTTTGCCCTGCTGTTCCACTTCCTACATGCACTACGCCGGTTTTTGGGAAAAGAGATCTTCACCGATATTGCCAGTTTCACCACCTTTATCAGGCAGTATCAAACCTTTTACGAACATGTGCAGCAAAAAGCAGCCGAAAATTTATTACGCCATGTTCCGTTGTCCGGAAAAAATATTTTACTGCACAGTAACAGCTCTGCCATTCATCGATTGTTTGGGGTATTGGCAGCCAAAAATATTTCTCCTGTTGTCTGGCAAACAGTTTCTTCACCGGCCAACGAAGGATGGAAACAGGCCGAAACCTTAAAAGGTTTTGGTTTTGAAGTCCATGTTTTTCACGAAGATGCTGTTTCCAAATTTATGGATGGCATTGACCTTGCTGTTTTTGGGGCAGATTTACTGTGGGAGGAAAGTTTTCTGAACAAAGTCGGAACATTGCCGATAACCCTGGTGTTTCGTCATTTTAATAAGCCGGTGTATGTGCTTGCCGAAAGCAGAAAACAAATCAGCCCGACCAAAACCGGCAGACGGCGTTTTCAGCTTTTTTTAAAAGAAAATGCCAAACCTCCTGGTGAGCTTTCCCTTACACCCCAAACAGATATTGCCATACATAATTATTATTTTGAAACCATTCCGCTGGATTTAGTAACACAGGTTTTTCTTGAGGAACGTTCGTTTTAGAAGAAGAATGGACTGTTCCGTTTCTTTTTAAAATATATATTAAGTTTGCTGCATGGATTTTGTGGTAACAACGGTATTGTCTTTTTTTGCGTGGCTGGCTGGGTTGGTTCCATTCAGGGTTTTATATATTATTTCGGATTTTTTGTGTTTTTTTCTTTACCATGTTGTCCGTTACCGCCGCAAGGTAGTCGAAAGTAATTTGCGTAATTCTTTTCCCCGCTTAACAGAAAAAGAACTTAAAAAGCTGATCGTAAAGAGTTATAAAAACCTTGCCGATATTATTATGGAAGGAATAAAAGGTTTCACAATGACCGATGAGCAATATCTGCAGCGTTATCGCGTAATAAATACCGACATTTTAAGAAAATACCAGGTTAGGAAGAAAAGTGCTGTTTTTCTTCCTGCACATTATGGCAATTGGGAATGGGGGACCAAAGCGACGCCATTACAATTAGGGTTCAAAAATATTATCATTATTTATAAACCTTTGTCCAACAAAATTGCGGATAATTTTTTTAAAAAACACCGGGTCCATCAGGGACTGATTATGGGTTCTATTTACGAAACCAGGAAGCTTTTTCGGAAGTATTCTCCTGATTTTTCGGCATTTATCCTTGTTTCAGACCAAAGTCCGGCACCAGTGGCCAAAAAAGTTTACTGGATAGATTTTCTCGGGCGTGAAACAGCTTTTATTCGGGGTGCCGAACTCTTTTCCCGGCAATATGACCTGCCTGTATTTTTTTCCGATTGTCAACGAATAAAACGCGGTTATTATGAAATCACTTTATCCCTGATTGCCGAAAACCCCGCTATTTTGCCCGAAGGTGAATTGACAAAACGGTATGCACAAAACCTGGAAAAGGTCATTCTTAAAAAGCCTGAAAACTGGCTCTGGTCGCATCGCCGGTGGAAATTAAAAAGGAAAAATTAATTTACCGGTTAATACATTAAAACACTAATAATGTTTAAGTTATAGTCTTATCGTGGTTACAACCACAAAATTTATTAAACTTCAATAAAATTTTATAAATAAAATATCGTTAAAATAGTTAACCTTTACACCCAAAATAGAAATAACCTGTTTTTTTCTGAGATATGCTTTTGAAAAGAAGAAAGGAGAAGGCATAATTTAGATTTTAAAGTTCTTATTAAAATAGTAATAAATTAAAGGGAAAAAGGAATGTTATATACTTCTTGGAGAAAAAATTGTTTGGCCAGGTGGCCAAAGGGAAAGACGATTATCTTGTTTTTAATCTTGTTTGTTTTTATTTATCCGGTAACAGCACAAAACACTTTGGTGATTAACACATTGAATGAAGCGAAACAATTACGTAATGAAAAGAAATTGGCACAGGCAGCAGCAATATTGGGAGCTTTTGAAAAAAAGTATCCCGGGAACCTTTGGATTGAACAGCTTTATGCCCAAACCCTTTTTTGGTTGAAAAAAGACAACGAAGCAGCTGTTGTTTACAAAAGGGCTATTGGTTTTCATCCGGATAACCTGGACCTGAAATATGATTATGCCGTTATGTTGTTTTCCGAAAATAAATTTGAAGAAGCAAAAGAACAATTGCTTGCCTATGCGAAGAAAAAAAACAACAATGCAGATGTTGAAATGCTCCTTGGGAAAATATTTTTTTATCAGTCGCAGTTTAAAAGGGCGGAAAAATACCTTGGCCGTTCCGTTCAGCTGAACCCTGATAACCAAGAGGTTGAAAATCTTTATCGGGAGGTTTACCGGATTGTCAGCCCGCAGTTGTCGTTAGCTTCCGGTTATATAAATGATGACCAGCCCATGCAATCGGTGGGTGGTGCTTTGAAATTTCAGTGGTATGCTTCGGATTTTCTTGATTTTGATGTGTCTGGAAATGTTTTTAATTATTTAAATATTCCCAACCCCGGGCTTATTTACACGGCGCAGATAGGGAACCGTTTTACTTTTCGAAAAGCCGGCTTGAAGCTGCGGCTTGCCGGTGCCTGGTTTTATGCCGGCACCAACCGGGCACGGGATTGGGGCGGAACAATCGCAGTGGATAAAGAATTCGGTAAATTTTTCAGCCTTGCTTTGGAAGCAGAACGCACCAATTATACTTACACTATTGCCAGTGTGAACAATAACCTTCTTATGATGAACCAGTACTCAATGGATTTGTCAGTTGGCAAAACGGACAGCTGGAACGGAAAGGCAGGGGCAAGATATCAGTTTTTCCCCGATGACAATTACGTAAGTGCTTTGTATGCCTGGTTTTTAAGCCGTCCGTTAAATCTTTCGGGATTTAAAATCTCCTTTGGTTATGCTTTTAATTACATGAATTCCAAAGAAGACCGTTTTCAACCCAAAACATCTGCAATTCCATTCTATAGCGGTGGGGGCCAGAACAACGAGAAAAGTATTGAAGTCGTTT
>JALUYM010000314.1 GCA_027018745.1 Bacteroidales bacterium
ATCCCCCTCCGTCCAGGCTGAACCAAATGCCTTTATCGTTCCCGACAAACAGCAAGTTGGGGTTTTTCCTGTCTTCAATAATCACGTTCACAGGTTGTTGTGGCAGGTTGGCCGAAATATTTTGCCATGTTTTGCCAAAATCGGTTGTTTTAAAAACATAGGGTCGGAAATCATCTTCTTTAAAGCCGTTTTTTACCACATACGCCGTACCCGTTGAAAAGTTAGAGGCAAAAACACGGGTTACCCACCGGTCGGCCGGGCCTCCGACACGGACAATTTTTTGCGTCATTTCTTCCCAGTGTTTCCCGAAATCGGGGGTCATCCATACCCTGCCGTCATCCGTGCCAAGCCAAATCAAACCGGCCTTTACCGGTGATTCCGAGATGGTAGTGATGGTGCAAAAATGCATGTGCCCTTTTCCGTGAATCTTTCTCGGATTATCTGTTGTCAGGTCGGGACTGAGCTCTTTCCAGTGATCCCCTCTGTCAGTAGACTGTAACAGCATTTGCCCGCCGGTAAAAAGCATGTTATGATTGTGTGGTGAGATAATAAGCGGCGGGTCCCATGCAAAGCGGTAAGGAGGATGCCCTTTGGGCGCTTTGGGTTCAATGTTGGTACGAATACTTTTTTGCTGGTCAACGCGGATATGTCCGCCAAACTGGGTCGTGGCATAAAACCAACGGCTGTTAACCTGGTCCACAGGACAATACATTCCATCCCATTTGCCCACCAAAGCCCAGTCGGTTTCAGATATTTCTTTCTTAAAACTGTTGCTGGGGCCTTTCCAAACTTCATGATCCTGTAATCCGCAATACACATTGTAAGGTTTGTCCATATCTGCTGAAATATTATAAACTTCCCCCAGTGGAAGATTGAAATAATGATCAGCCGTTTTCCCTTTGTTGTAAGTGATGTACACGCCGCCATCGCTGCCAATGAGCATGTGATCGGGGTCATCCGGATCAATCCACATGCAGCGGAAATCGCCAAAAACATTTTTCAGGATGTTGTTGTCGTTATAATTTATCCAATGCCAGGTTTTGCCCCCGTCATCAGAATTGGGCATGCTTTCGGAAAGAACATAAATTTGCTGTTCATTATCCGGGTCCACAAATATCTGGTTAAACGAATAAGGTGCTTTGTCCGAAATATTCAACGTGTCATTGTTGGTTTTGACCCAATGTTTTCCGCCATCAACCGTTTTGTAGACATCACTCCAAATACCTTCGCCGACAGGTTTCAAATGAGGATTTACCGTTTTTTCCTCTTCGGCAGTATGCAGAAATTTTTGAATTTCTATGACAGCATAAAGCACTTGCGGATTTTTGGGAAAGATGGCCAGCCCGATCCTTCCCATTTTACCGGAGGGCAAACCATTGGTCAACTTTTTCCAGTGCTCTCCGCCGTCGGTGGTTTTGTAAATTCCACTGTGGATTCCGGTAGCAATAAATGTCCAGGGCAGACGGGTCTTGTCATAAGCGGCAGCATAAAGAATTTTTGGATTTTCAAGATCCATGACCAAATCGATCACACCTGTACTATCATTGATATAAAGCACTTTTTTCCAATGTTTCCCGCCATCGGTTGTCTTAAAAACACCCCGTTGGCTGTTGGGCGTAAAAAGGTGGCCCATTACGGCCACAAAAACGATATCCGGGTTTTTCGGATTGATAACAATTTTGGCAATATGTTGCGAATCGCCCAAACCCATAAACTGCCAGGTTTTACCAGCATCAACCGACTTGTAAATACCGGTTCCGCTGTATGAGTAACGCGCATTATAACATTCTCCCGTTCCGACCCATACGATGTTTGGCCGGGAAGGAGCAATGGCTATGGCCCCGATGGAACCGGTTCCCACACTGTCAAAAACGGGGAAGAAAGTTGTTCCGTTGTCTTCTGTTTTCCAAACACCTCCGTTGCGGGTGGCAACATAGAAAGTATGCGGACTTGTTTTCCCGTTTACAATAGGTACGGCAAAGCCGCTTATCCACGATCCTGTCCGAAACGGCCCCAGGTTGCGGAAATGAAAATCATTCAGGAAACTACTGTCCAGCCGCATTTGCCCCATGGACAAAAGGGGAACCAAAGATAAGATGAGAAGCTGAATAAATTTTTTCATGAGATAAACCTTTATACTGCCGATAAAGATAATTATTCTTTAATAAAACTACCACAGCCATACCCGAAAAAAACTACCTGTCCGGAAGATTCCAGGATTTCGCTTTATGCAAGAATAAACGATTTATCACAGCACAAACCCGAATTTCACCATGCCGCCGGAGTTGATGTCTCCGTTCAGGTAAGGCTGGGAAAAGAGCAATGCGCCAAACAAAAACCGTTTGGAAATCAGGTAAGTATATTCTGCCACTATGTTAAACCCGAAGGCAGACCGTTTACTACCGTCATAAAGGGGAAGCTCCTGGCCCGTTGTAACATCCAGGTAGGGATAGGTGTAATAATCGGAAATGCAGTAAACGGAAATGCCGCCGCCGATCCTGAAATCGTTGCGTTTGTCGTTTTTGAAGGGGGAAATGTAAATGTTCAGGTTACCCTGTACAAAGGAGGCACCGGAATGGTTTCCGGCCCCCGTAGTGCTTCTTCCGATATTGATAGAGGCAGAGGTAGAAAAATAACGGCTAATCTTGTAATTCAGTTCGTTTTCAAAATTACAGGTAATATAATCACCTGTTCCCAAGGTGGTTACTCCAAATCCAAGTCGCAAGTCAAAACGGTGGGTTTCGGTTTTATTTTGTGCCAACAAAGGTAAACTGGCCAGAACGAAGAAAAACAGTAGTATCTTTTTCATAACAATCTTTAAATTTAAGATATTTTCAAAACCTTGAAAAGAGTATTATTCTCAGCAATGCAAAGAATCCCAACACCCCGAATAACAGTTATTTATAGATTCTTCACTGCGTTCGGAATAACAAAAACGGATATCAAATGATTAATAAATCCCTAATTCTTTACCAGAGGCATAAATTTTATCAATAGCATCATCAATCTGGTCTATAGAATGAGTAGCCATCAGTGAAAAACGCAACAGCGAATCTTCCGGACGTACGGCAGGAGTTATAACAGGATTCACAAAAACCCCTTTGTCAAGCAGCATTTTGGAAATAATAAATGCTTTGTCGTTGTCACGGATATAAACAGGAATAATGGGCGTTTCTGAATTTCCTACATCCATTCCCAGTTCCTGGAACCTTTTTTGTGCATGATGGGTATTTTCCCAGAGTTTTTCCACATGTTCGGGCTCGTTTTCAATAATATCTAGTGCAGCGATGACACTGGCTGCCGACGAGGGGGGCAGGCTGGCACTGAAAATCAATGAACGGGCATTATGTTGCAGGTAGTTGATCAACTCTTTACTTCCTGCAATAAAACCGCCAATGGATGCCAGTGATTTGCTAAATGTGCCAATAATCATTTCCACTTCACCATCCAGACCAAAATGGTTGACAGTTCCTGTACCATTTTCTCCCAAAACACCCAGGCCGTGGGCATCGTCAATCATTACAGAAGCATCATATTTCCTGGCCAGTTCCACAATTTTATCCACATGGGCTATATCCCCTTCCATACTGAAAAGTCCGTCAGTAACAATCAGTTTAAGGGAGCCGTTGTTATTTTCGTCAAGATTTTTCAGTACTTTTTCCAACGATTCCATGTCGTTGTGGCGGTATTTCAGGATACGGCCAAAGGAAAGGCGGGTGGCATCAATAATGGAAGCATGGCTTTGTTCATCGATAATGGCAGTATCGTTACGCCCGACCACAGTGGGAATAGCCCCGAGATTAGACTGAAAACCAGTGGAAAAAGCCAGTGCAGCCTCCTTGTTTACGAAGTTTGCCAACCGGTGTTCCAGCTCAACATGAATGTCAAGTGTGCCGTTTAAGAACCGAGAGCCGGCTGTCCCTGTACCGTATTTCTTTATAGCGGCAATGGCAGCTTCTTTTACTTTCGGATGGCTGGTCAAGCCAAGATAACTGTTGGAACCGAACATGGAAATATGATGTCCTCCCATGAGCACCTCTGCATCCTGTCCTGACTCGATGACCCTGAAATAGGGATAAAGACCAAGATCTTTGTATTTCTGAGGCTCTGTAAAATTCTTTGCTCGTTTTTGTAAATTATTCATTATTGCTGTTTTATGTAAACTTTGCTTCGTTTAGCTAGCATTGCAATGTTTTGCAAATCTATTGAAATTTGTATTAACTGCTCTGTTTGGTCTAAAAAAATGAAGTAAAATTCCTTTTTACGATGTATAAACAACTGGTTTTTAGATTAGTTGAACAAGAGTTGAAAAATCAAAAATTTCTTTTAACGGGCTGCCTGAAATTGTTTCAGGAAACGCAGGTCGTTTTCAAAAAACAGACGAAGGTCGTTAACCTGATATTTTAACATGGTGATACGCTCGATGCCCATGCCAAAGGCAAACCCCGTGTATTTTTCATTATCTATATGGCATGCTTCCAGCACATTGGGATCAACCATGCCACAGCCAAGGATTTCAACCCAACCCGTATATTTACATATATTGCAACCTTTGCCGCCGCAAATATTACAAGAAACATCCATTTCTGCCGAAGGTTCTGTAAAAGGAAAAAAGGAAGGGCGGAAACGGATTTTGGTATGTTTCCCGAAAAGCTCGCGGGCAAAATAGAAAAGCGTTTGTTTAAGGTCGGTAAAAGAAACATTTTCGTCCACATAAAGGCCTTCGACCTGATGAAAGATACAATGCGCACGGGCAGAAATGGCTTCGTTGCGAAAGACACGTCCCGGAGAAATGGTCCGGATAGGCGGTTGCGATTTTTCCATCACCCGGACCTGTACCGAAGAAGTGTGGGTACGCAAAGCAAGGTCCGGGTCTTTTTCGATAAAAAAAGTATCCTGCATATCGCGGGCCGGATGTTCTTCGGGAAAATTCAAGGCTGTGAAATTATGGAAATCGTCTTCAATTTCCGGGCCTTCCGACACAGAAAAACCAATTCTTGAAAAGATATCGATGATTTCGTTCCTCACAATAGACAACGGGTGCCTGGTCCCCAACGGAGTTTCTGCAGGCAGGCTCAGGTCCAAAGTGCTGCCCTGCATGCCCGACTGCTCATCTAATTTATCTTTCAAAAAGATAATTT
Organism: Bacteroidales bacterium; assembly: GCA_027018745.1. GTDB lineage: Bacteria > Bacteroidota > Bacteroidia > Bacteroidales > F082 > Sulfidibacterium. The sequence goes on from JALUYM010000314.1 coordinate 5,142, forward strand.
TTTGCTGAACAGCCTGTTTTAGAGTATTGATCAACCGGCCCGTTTCACGACGGTCTTCCTGCGGTACCGATTTAAAATCTGCAAACAGGGAAGGAATAATTCCCTTCTTGCTTAAAAATTTAATCCGGAATGCTTCGAGCTGTTCTGTATTTTCAGCAGAAAAAGCCTCTACCTCAGCCAACAGATGATTAATCTTATCTTTCATACTTGCTCTTGTTCTGTTATTTTAAAATACTAATCGTCATGGTAACAGGGACCAATGGTTTGTCATGGGCATCTGTTTTAACAGATGCTATTTTATTCAGCACATCAAAACCCGAAAGCAACTCTCCGAAAACCGTGTAACCACCATCTAAATGCGGGGCACCACCAAGGGTAGTGTATGTTTCCCGTTCTTCTTTGGTAAAAACATGCCCTGTGCGGGCAGTGAGGGCATCAAGATATTGGTTGGTTACCACTTTGCCCTGCACTATATAAAACTGAGAACCGCTGGATCGTTTTTGGGGGTTTACTTTGTCGCCCATGCGTGCCATGGCCAGCGCCCCCTTTTTATGATAATGGTTCGGACGGATCTCTGCGGGAATAGTGTATCCCGGGCCGGTACGTCCATCTTTGTTTGCCCCGCCCTGAATCATAAAGTTTTTAATTACCCGGTAAAAAGTAGAGCCATTGTACCAGCCTTCTTTTATAAGCTTGATAAAATTATCGCGGGTCTTAGGCGTGTCGTTATATAAAACAGCCATCATGTTCCCGAACCTGGTATGAATAACAACGATGGTTTCCGGTTTATTTGTTTGGGCCATAAGTGATAAACTTAAAAAAAGGCCAATTATGAAGATGAATTTTTTCATTCGGTCAAAACATTATGCCAGCGGACAAAATTATGAAAAAGAAAGATACGGAAAACAAGGTCGCAATTTGCCGGCAAAAGCCTATTGTTTTTCCTGTTCTTCACGTGCTTTAAGAAAACAATGACGGCAGAGCGGTTCGTAAATGTCGGTTTCGCCCAAAACCACCAAATTATTGTCTTTTACCGTACGATGTGAATAGCTGGCCAGATTGCCGCAACGTATGCAAATAGCATGAACTTTGGTAACATACTCTGCAATGGCCATGAGTTTGGGAATAGGGCCAAAAGGGTTGCCGAGGTAATCCATATCAAGGCCTGCAACAATGACCCGTTTCCCGTTCATAGCGAGCTCGTTGCAAACCGAAACCAATTCTTCACCAAAAAACTGGGCTTCATCGATCCCGACTACTTCAAAATCCTGTGCATAAAACAGGATTTGTGTGGCATTTTCCACCGGCGTGGATGAAACAGCTTTGGCATCGTGTGAAACAACATTGGTTTCGTCGTAACGGGTGTCAACTGTCGGCTTAAAAATTTCTACTTTCTGCCGGGCAATACGTGCCCGGTTTAGCCGGCGGATAAGTTCTTCGGTTTTTCCGGAGAACATAGAACCACAAATGACTTCTATCCAACCTGTGCGCGCTGAATTGTTTCGGTCTTTTTCGAGAAACATGAATTAACTGTTAATTTTCTTACTACTTTTGAAAGGACAAATTTAACCAAATCTGTTCAGCTTTGTCTTCTTATGAAAAGCATTTTTTGATTTTTCAACAACTGTTTTCGAGAAGACGGAAAAACAGGAAAGTATCAGACAAATAAAAATAGACATTATGGATAAATCGTCATTGTTGAATGAAATAAAAGATACATTGGCAGGACTGCTTGACTATACGAAAAAGTTAGAAAACAAAGAGCATCCTGTCCATCAAATCGACAGGGACCTCTTGTTGGAAAAAACCCGCAAATTGTATGAAAGAATGATGGCACTGGAAAATATGCCAACAGAGGGACCTGTATCGGAAACAGAGGAGAAAACAACACCCGCAGCAGTTGGTTTTCAGAAAGAAGAGATCCCGGTTGTCGAAGAAAACATGGAAAATCCTGAAGGAACAATTGATTCGGAACCGGTTACGGCCACACCGGAGCCATCTAATGACGCAGAACCGGAAAAAGAGAATATATCAGGATCGGAGGAAATCCATACCGCAACAAAACCGAAAAAAGAAAGCACTGTCCCTCCCGGTGAACCCCCACTACCCCGGCCCGAAGAAGCAGCAAAAACACCCCTGGACCTTTTCTCGACTGCTCCACCCGAAACGCTGGGCGATACGCTGAAGCCTTCCGGCAAACCGGCTTTGGCCGACAGCCTGCAAATGAACAGTGTGAACGACTTGCGCGAAGCCATCGGCATTAATGATAAGTTTTTGTTTATCAACGAACTTTTCAATGGTGACCTGCAACGTTACAACAAAGTTATCGATGAGCTAAACAGCTTTTCAGGCCTTTTGGGTGCACAGACTTATCTGACCGAATTACAAGTACAATATCAATGGGACGAAAACGGTACGGCTTATCAAAAACTAAACATGGTACTGGAAAGAAAATTTGCCTGAAAAATTAATAAAAATGGCCAAGCTTTATCTTGTTCCCACACCCATCGGCAACCTGGAAGACATTACTTTGCGGGCACTGCGTATCCTGAAAGAGGTTTCGCTGATACTGGCCGAAGACACACGAACCACCGGAAATTTGCTGAAGCATTATAAAATAGAAAACCGGTTACAGCCATATCACATCCGCAACGAACATAAAATTTTGGAGAATATTGTACAACGGTTGGCCGGGGGCGAAGACATGGCTCTGGTAAGTGATGCAGGTACTCCTTCTGTTTCTGACCCCGGGTTTTTGCTGGTACGCGAATGTTTAAAAAACAATATTCCTGTAGAGACGCTTCCAGGGGCCACGGCTTTTGTCCCTGCACTGGTCAATTCCGGATTTCCATCCGACCGGTTTTTCTTTGAAGGATTCCTGCCGCATAAAAAAGGACGACAATCGCGGCTCAAAAAGCTGGCACAAACAGACCAAACCATCATCATTTACGAATCGCCCCATCGTTTGGTCAAAACGCTGGAGCAACTCTCTGATTTTCTCGGTCCGGAACGTCCTGTGGCCGTTTCCCGCGAACTGACCAAAATACACGAAGAAACCATCCGCGGGACTCTTGCCGAAGTTTATCAGTATTTTAAAGTAAAAACTGTAAAAGGGGAAATAGTTCTGGTGATCGGACGACCAGGAAGTCTGTAAAACGGACCGGGGCTTTTGCAAGTTTGCGCTGCTGAGTAATAACAAAAGAACAATCTGCCAGTATTATGATGACTTTAAAAGAGGCGTAGTTTCATTCTTTACTTTCTGTTCAAAAGTTTCCCTGTCCAGCTCTATTGTATTTCCGCAAATGGGACAGGAACAAAAGTAGGTAGTTTTCAACGGAACGACAGGAAGGAAAAACAAGCTCAAAAACTGCTGCTGCTTTTGTAAAATCCAATAGCTGTCATTGTTGCACCGAAAACAATGTTTCAGCTTTGTACAACGGTATTGTGTTATTTTCGGATGTGATCCTGCAATGAAAATCATGGGGCAAAATTAAACATTTCGACGCTAACACGTTTCAGATGTCCATGCCTTTAATCATCAGGCGTCCACCGGTTCAGGCGTCCTCGCCTGAACAAATATTTATTCCACGCTCTGCTTCGGGCGTCCACGCCTTTAGTCCGCTTCGGGCATTCACGCCAGAAGAATTATATGAGGATGTTCAAAAAGATATTTTTTGAAGGTTCACGCTAAAAGCGCAAAATATTCGCAAAGAACGCAAATCATTTGCTCTAATGATTTAAGTTTTGCGTTTTCTGCATTAAAGTTTTGCGCACTTTGCGTGAAACCTACTTTTTGAACAGCCCTATTTTATGGCGCAAGCAAACGCTTGTACCATAAAAACCCAACCCGGCATCCTGTTTTAATAAATAATATTTATATTTGCTATTCATAAATATAAAATTACAAATAGTATGGCAACTTTCACCAGTACGCTTCCCGATGAACTTTTAAAACAGTTAGGCGAACAGGCAAAAAAACTGTCGCTACCCAAAAACAAGATCATCGAGCGGGCACTTTCCATTTATCTCGATCAATTGAAAAAGGCGGAATATATCCGGTCGTACCGGCAGGCAGGCAACGATAGCGATATTTTGACCCTGGCAGAAGAGGGAATGGAAGATTATTTTAAACAGTTGGAAGAATGAAACAATGCGAAATATGGTATGCCGATTTGAACCCTTCCCAGGGCAGGGAACAGGCGGGTTACAGACCGGTGGTCATTATCAGCGGCAACGTGCTCAACAAATATCTTGACATAGTGATTGCCTGTCCGCTTACCACCAAAATAAAAAATTACAAAGGCAACATCGTGTTGCAACCTGATGGACAAAATGGTTTGTCGGAGCCCTCCGAGGTATTGGTTTTTCACATCCGTTCCCTTTCAAAAAGCAGGTTGGTGAAAAAGCTGGGAACCATCACCCAAAACCAACTAAACGAAATCAGGCAGGGTCTTCAGGATATTCTTAAATATTGAATTGATAAATCCGTAACAGGCCCACCGGTTCAGG
>JALUYM010000315.1 GCA_027018745.1 Bacteroidales bacterium
TCTTATGAGGGTGGCATTTTCACGTACCCAGATGCGGGTGCCGTCTTTTTTTGTCCATACCGACTCCACGCCGGTAACCTCTCCTTTCTCTTCCAGTTTTTTCTTAAAAAGTGCCCTGCCGAAACCGGTGCGACGATCTTGTTCTTCCAGATCTATCTTCTGCAGCTCTTCCGGCGAACCGTATCCCAGCATTTTAACCAGGGAGGCATTGGCCACAATAATTTTTCCATCGGGGGTGGAGCGGTAAATGCCCAAAGGGGCATTTGTAAAAAGGCTGCGGTAGCGGGCTTCGCTGTCGGCCAGTTTTTTTTCCAGCTTCTCGGTTTCCGAAATGTCGACGGCCACGCCCATTATTCCCACGGGTTTTCCATCTTGCAGGATAGGAGACGAACGAAAAGTGGCCGTGATGTATTCGCCGTTTTTCTTCCGGATGCGGTATTTGGCATTTTCCTGCAGGGTGCCTTCCAGCTTTTTCCGGATGTTGCCCAGAAGCCGTTCCCGGTCGTCCGGATAAAAAAACTCTATAGCATTTTTTCCAATCAACTCTTCGGGCCGGTAGCCCAGAATATCAAAAATACTTTGACTGATGTAGGTAAGCTCTTTGTCCAGGTTCGATTCGAAAATCATCACCGGCAGGTGTTCTATCAGCTTTTCCCACCGGTTATCTTTTTCGTCCGGTTTACGCTTATTTCCCATGATTGATTGCTAAAAGATTTACAGAACCTATTCTAGTATTGCTGGAGTTATTTTTTGAAAATATAATACAAATATATACATATTCTGTTATTTTTTTATTTTCTTTTCCGAATTTCTTCCGAAAAAATTATTTTTCAGGAATTTACTGGCAATGTGTTAACTTTTTTCAAAATTTAAAATAATCAATTGTATATCAATACAATACAGACGTTCTTTGATTTCTTGATTTGAATTGACTTTTATTGACTTTTATTTTTGCATTTATAGAAATATAAGACTATTGTCGGCTTCCCTGTAATTCGACTATTTAAAATTAGAAGAGGACAAGCCCCGTGTCGATTGTCATACTGAGCGAAACGAAGTATCTATTCTTTGACAGAGGTTCCATTTTAGTTCCCTCACTTCGCTCAGGAGGACAAGCATAGAATTGTTTCAATCTGCTTGGGTGGAATTGTTCACCTCTGACTTTAAATGGCCGAATTTCGGGGGACTGACATTTTAAAAGGATTGATTTTATATTTTTTTAAGAAACAATCAGCTTTTTTTGTGAATTATTAAACATTATTTTGTATGTTTGTTGGGTAACAAAAAAATGCTGTCTTTTAGGCAGCTATTCTTTTAACCTTTGAAAATTTATATTGCATGGGAAGACCGCCAACGAGACCAAAAAAACTACGAGACGGATTTTATATTGAAGTAAGGAACAAAGGGGCCAAAACCGGAATTAAAATAGTCAGGAACACCCGCGAAGAAATGTTGAAAGCCATTAAGGATTATTCCAAAACCAAAGAAGTTGTGGTTCTCGGAGAATCGAAAAACGGGAAATGGGTGGAACAACCTAAACAGGTATGATATGTTGTTGCTGAAAACGCTGTTTTTCCTGCCGGTAAAAAAAAATATCAGAAGGTTTTTTTATCTTTTTTGCCGTTAACCTAAAC
>JALUYM010000316.1 GCA_027018745.1 Bacteroidales bacterium
AAGCTCCAAAGCATTGTACAACTTACGCGCATCACCTCCGGAAATTTGCAACAAGGCATCTGTTTCTGTTATTTTTATTGGAATACCATATAACTCCGAAAGCTTTTTGACAGCTTTGTCAGACAGAATTTTCAAGTGTTTTTCTTCGAGTGGTTTCAGAACATATACCTGGCATCGCGACAAAAGCGGAGAAATTACTTCGAAAGAAGGATTTTCCGTTGTAGCGCCGATAAGCCTGACAATCCCTTTCTCCACGGCATTCAGCAGGGAATCCTGTTGCGATTTGCTGAAACGGTGGATTTCATCAATAAACAAAATGGCACTGCCTGCATATTGCATGGCCGATTCGATCACTTTCCTGACATCTTTTACCCCTGCACTAACGGCATTCAACGTATAAAAAGTCAAACTGTGTGTGGCGGCAATAATGTGGGCCAGGGTAGTTTTTCCCACGCCGGGCGGACCCCAAAGGATCATGGAGGGGATGTTTCCCGATTCAATTACTTTGCGCAAAATACCGTCCTTCCCAACCAGTTCCTCCTGCCCGATAAAATCGTCCAGGGTACGGGGACGCAACTGTTCTGCCAACGGAATAGCCATAAAACCCGATCTTTTCATGCAAAAGTAAGCAAAATGAGCCGGGAACTTCTTATTTTTGTAAAAATTTAAAACCATGAAACTGCTAATGATCTATTGTAACCGGTTCGCTTACAAACCGGTAAATAAAACTCTCGAAGATTTTCCGGATGTAAAAAACGGAAACATTTTTGAAGAGGCCCTGGTGGCTTTTATACAAACAGAAGAGTCCGATATGGAAAACAGTAAAGCAGTAGAAACCAAACTGGTAAAAAACCTGAAATGGGGTGCCAAAAAAAACGGAACCCAAAAAGTTGTTTTACACTCTTTTGCCCATTTATCGGAAAGTAAAGCAGAACCACATTTTACCAAAAAACTTTTCGACTTGGCAGAAGCCCGCATGAAAAACGCAGGATATCACTGTGAGCAAACCCCTTTCGGCTATTTTTTGGATATCGACGTGAAAGCTCCCGGCATTTCGCAGGCAAGGATATTTAAAAGTTTCTGACAGTATTTATTTTCCGAAAAGGTTTTTCTTCCTAATGGTTGTGGCAATATCCATGGGAACATACTGCTCCCATTCGGGATTGTTTTCCTGGATCATTTTCAATACATCCCGCGATTTAACAAACAAATGTTCAGGCAACTCACTTTTCAGGTCCAGGATCAGGCGGTTTTGAAAAAGATAATCATAGATATTACGGACGTCGGCTGCCATTTCAATGTTTTTTGAATTGACCTTGTGCATTTGTTTTCCCTTCTGTTTTAACGTTGGATAAATATAAAGTTTGGTATTTTCGGGGAAAAGAAGTCCCATGGCCTGTAAAATACCCCCTTTTAGATGAGCATAATATTTTTTATCCATGACTTTCTCTAAGGTTGGAACCCCTAAAACAATACGCAGGTTTTTCAGTTTAAATTGCGAGAAAAAATCCACCAGTTTGTAATACTCCTTAAAATCTGAGATCATTACATTCTGTCCAATGGCATTCAGCATGTCAGCCCTTTCCAGAAAATCACGCTCATCTACTTCCCCCTTCGAAAGCAGATTGTTC
>JALUYM010000317.1 GCA_027018745.1 Bacteroidales bacterium
GAGCGGCAACCAGCGCCTCTTTATAACGAACGGTAGACAGGTCTTTTTCGCCCAAGTCCCAATATTCTCCGGCCAAATCGTTGGCTATGGTTGAGATGGCTTTATTGTAATGCAAAGCCCGCGCCAATTTCAGTGCCTCACGGAAATAAATTGTCGCCTCCCGCTGCCTGCCTTTTTTTGAAAGAAATAATCCAAACCGGTAATAAAGCCGCGTCAGGTTCAAGCTGTCGTCAGCTTTTGGAAAAAGTTGTTTTACTTTCTGAAAATAAGGATTCAGGACTTCGGCCTTGAGCTCTGAAGCCATGATTTGAAACGAAATAGCCTTTCTGTATTGTTTTAGTATCTGGAACAACCGGCTCAGGTTTTCGTATGAATAAACCATTCCAAGCGTATCACTTTTTGCTTTTTTCAATACAACGGCCTTTTCAAAATATTGAATGGCTTTTCTGTTGTCATCATGAAGATGATAATAAGACCCCAGGCTGTCGTAATAGGAAACATTGTGATTATCCATGTTCAGGGAGTCGACTTCAGGTATTTCGGCCAAACCAGGATTCGGAAAGGCAAATAATGTCATAAACCAAACAACAGGGATATACTTTGTTCCGGGCCTCATATAATTTTAAATCTTTATCACTAAAAAAGAATCCAGGGTTTCACAGGGATCTCATAAAAGTTCAAAGATAGAAAAATTTTTAGACAGTCAATAAACCATAATAATCTGATTTTTGAAGACATTGCAAGACTTTTGGGTTCATTCTTTTTTCTTCTAAAAAAAGAGCGACACTAAAAAGCCGTCACGGAAATAGCGACGGCTTTTTTTATTAATGATTAACAAGATGAATTATTCCGCCCGCTTAAACACGATGGAAGTCACCGTAACATCGTCGCCCCCCATATTGATGGTGAGGCCGTAAGGACGGTCGGGTGAAATTTCAATCTGGGCTTTCCCGGCTTTTCCGGTCAACTGCTGCCAAATGGTAACAGCCTGGTGTACGCCGGTGCCGCCGGTGGGATGGCCCCAGCCGATCAGCCCGCCCGTGGTATTGAACGGAAGGTCGCTGTTGCGCCCGGTTTTGCCTTCGGCCACATAATCGGCGCCTTCGCCTTTGGCAGCCAGCCCGAGGGCCTCCACCGCCAAAATACCCGCAATGGAAAAACAGTCGTGGGTTTCTACGGTACCTACCTGATCGATGGTAATGCCGGCATTTTCCAATGCCTGATGCGCAGCAAACTTAATGGTTTCCAACTCGGTCAGGTCAGTCGGGTCTTTGGTGATGTCGCGAACGGCATGACCAAACCCGATGACTTCAACCGCATCTTTTTTATCAACACCAATACGTTTGAGGCCTTCTTCGGAACAAATGGTAATACCGGAAGCGGCATCCGAAACTTTGGAGCAATCTAAAACAGTGAGGTGGTCTACAAATTTTTTGCCGTTGGGCTGCATTTTCAGGGCTGTACCGTACGGGTCGGGATTGGTGTTGTGGTATTCCTGTGCCGTAGGGTCGAGGCGGGCGTTCTCAATGGCGTTGGCATACCAGCGTGCCATTCCTTTCCGGGTGCGTTCGTAACCATATTTCTCATAATAAGCCCCGGCACGGTCGCTGAACTGGCCCGGGAAGAAATAAGCGTGGCCTGTTTTCCTGCGTTGAAACCATCCGGCCAACGCCAGAATGTCGGCACCGTAAATGGCCTTCACGGTATTTTGCACTTCAAAACCCAGCGACAGAACCACGTCGGAAGTCTCGGCCAGAATGTGCCGGATGCCCGTTACCAGCGACAAACCGCCCGAAGCGCAGGCGCCTTCCACACGTACCGCCGGTTTCATAGACAATCCCGTATCAATCATAGGGATAAAGCCATCGAGATGACCCTGTTTGTTGAAACGACCGGCCATAAAGTTGCCGATGACCGATTCGTCCACATTTTTGGCACCGCCGATTTGCGATAGTACGCCCTGACCGGCTTCTTTAATGTAATGCTCAATGCCCGGACGGGGCTTTTTCGGATTAAATTCCCTTCGGCCGGTACCCAGCGAAATGGTGTTGTAACCGGCAGTCATATATACTTTTTTTCTCATCTTTTTCATAAGGCAGAATTTTTAATCGAAATAATTATTGATAGGACCATAAGCATGGAAAAACCCGGTGAGCATAACGGTATTCACATCATCCACGCTGTGGGCTACCTTGTCGCTGACCAGTTTTTCGCCAATGGCTTTGGAACGTTTGCCGTAGTTGACGGCTATTTGCGAACCCAGGGTGCTCATGGCTTTCAGGTCGTTAAAAAAGCGGGTAAAGACTTCGTCTTTGTTTTTCATGCGTAAAGTGGATTTCCAGGCTACTGCCGAATCGGGCAGGTCACCCAGCATCTCGTCGCATTCGTCTTTAAAACTGTCGATATCCACATATTCCTGCTTGTGGATGTCCCACACGGCCACCGGTTTGCCTCCTTTGTACTTCAGGAAACCATCTTTTTGGGCGCCGCTGGAATACTGGCCGCCTTTTACGCCCTGTTCCAGCATTTTGTCCAGCAGGTCGCTGTGCAAATCTTCATCTTTCACAAAGGGATTCATCACATCGAGGATAAACTTCATCACATCAATGCCCACGTAATCCATCAACTGAAAAATGCCCATGGGACGGATAAGGTATTCCTGCGTCACCTTGTTGATCATGTAAATGGCTTTGTAAAGCGGGATGTTTTTTTCTTTGGCCAGTGCTTCCGCTTCTTTTATGCCGTGCAGGCCGTCGCGCATAAAATGGCCGTTACCGATAAATCCGGCAAAATCATTGGACGGCACCACCACCTTTTTCAGGTTTTTGGCATATTCGTAAGCAAACTCCACCACTTCGTCTTTGGTGTTGTCCGTCCTGATCAGTTCGACCAGCCGCTGTACGGCAGGCGGGTTGTAGAAGTGGAATCCAATCACTTTGCCTTCCAGTCCGGCTTCTTCATCAATCAAATGAATGGGTACCGAAGAGGTGTTGGTGAAAAACCACACATCTTTGGTGTTGTTTTGCTTAATCTGCGAAAGCAGTTTCACTTTCAGCGCACGGTTTTCGTTCACAGCTTCAAAAACCAGGGTGGAACCGTAAGCGGCGCCCATGGCGGTGGTAGGCCGTACAATGTTCATCACATCGAAGATATACTCGTCAATGATGTCGAAATTTTCGATCAGGTCGTCGCGGTCGGCGTACATTTTACGCAGCCACACTGTTTTTTTCTCGGCAATTTTCCGCACCTGCACGCGCAGGTAGTTCATCAGGCCTGCCAGTCCTTCGTCGGAAACGTCAATGGCATTCAGCACGAAGGTCTTTCCTTTGTTTTCGGGAAGCAGTGCACGGTCGGCCATTTCCACGGCAGTCAGCAACAAAATGCCGCTGCCCATTTTGCCGGCGGCGCCCAGCACCGAAACGTTTTGTAATCTCTCGTCGTAGGTCATATTTTTATTTGTTTAAGGATTTGTTATGTTTTTTTAAGTCGGAAGTCCGAAGTCAGGAGTCCGAAGTTTCGATTACGTCCAACTTCTGACTTCCATCATCCGTCTTCCTCTTCTTTCATCGAATATTCTTTTTAAATGCTGTCATCATATTCATTAAGTTAAATGCATAATCGTAATGTTCTTTGAAATCTTTTTCTGAAATGTAAGCTCTTCGTTTGGCTTTGTACAGGCAGGTAACCACTTCTGCCAACGAGCGAATGGAATACCCCATGAATTTTTTAAATTCTTTGTTTGTTTGGCCAATGGAACCTTCGGCAATGTTTAATGCAACGGAATCGGCAGCCCGTCTGATTTGGGAAGAAAGGTTGAAAACTTCGTCTTTGGGAAACAGGTGGGCCATTAAATGAATCGTTTCACCAAAATCCATAGCCCTTTGCCAGATAGTCAGTTCTTCAAATTTAAACCCTGTCATTTTTTAATTATATTTTTCGTTTATGCTGGAAGTTGGAAGTCAGAAGTCCGAAGACCGAAGTTTCGATTACATTTGTCTTTCAATCTTCCGACTTCTGTCTTCCGACTTTTTGACTTCCGACTTCGGACTTCCGACTTCGGACTTCCATCTTCCGTCTTCTGCCTTTCCTCCCCTCACTTCCACTCCGGCTTTCTCTTCTCCAGAAAGGCGCTCATGCCTTCCCGTCCTTCGCTTTCTTTGCCGAAAAGTGAGCCAAAAGCGCGGGCTTCGAGGTCGGCCCCTTCATCTAAGGTCATTTCATATCCTTTCCGGGCTACCTCCTTTACTTTTTTCACTGCCTGCGGACCTTTGGAAGTAATGTTTTTGGCAATTTTCATCACCTCCTCCATCAGCGATTCCTGTTCCACCACTTTTTGTACCAACCCTATGCGCAGGGCGTCTTCGGCGCCGATCATGTCGGCAGTCATCAGCAGGTAGAGGGCATCGCCCAGGTTGGTCAACCGCGACAAGCGCTGGGTGCCGGCATAACCGGGAATGAGTCCCAGATTCACTTCGGGCTGGCCGAATTTGGCTTTGGTACCGGCAATGCGGAAATCGCAGGCCATGGCCAGTTCCATGCCACCACCGAGGGCATAGCCGTTTACGGCAGCAATAACCGGGATTTCCAGTTTTTCAAGACTGCGGAACGTGTTTTGCCCGAGGCGCGAAAAGGGTTCGCCTTCGGCCTGGTCTTTGGTGACCATTTCGGCAATGTCGGCACCGGCCACAAAGGCTTTTCCATCGCCGGTAATCACCATCACCTTTACTTCGGGGTTGTTTTTCACCGAAGCCACCAATTCATCCATTTCATTGAAAAACTGCGTGTTGAGCGCATTCATGGCTTTGGGCCTGCTGATGGTAACCAGCAAAATACCCTCTTCGAGTTTTGTCTGTAATATTTTATTGTCCATGCGTAATAATTTTTGAAAACCCAAAGTTAAAAATTTTAGGCCTTTACGCAGGTAACTTTATGAATATTTAAGAAATATGGAATGAAGACAAATAACAACCTGGCGCCCCCGAATGAATTCGGAGACTGTTTTTGGGTTGTCCCTGCCGGACTTTAAGTTCGGGAAGAAACAAGCCCCAATAAAAGATAGTAACCAGAAAGTTCACGCAAAAAGCGCAAAGAAGTCGCAAAGTCCGCAATTTACTTTGTTATCAGGATTTAAGATTGGCGTTTTTTTGCGTTAAAGTTTTGCGCACTTTGCGTGAAACCCATTTTTTAAAAAACCTCTTTTATCTGAAAAGTCTGTCCGTTAAAGACAAAGGTGTCGCCGGCTTTTTTGCCGCGCATGGCTTCAAAAATGGGTACCCGGGGCGAAATGGCGTAATAGGTTTCCCCGTCCAGTTCCACTTTCCCCATGCCCACCGAAACAAAAATCTTTTGCTTGTTGGTGATGACAATGGCACCAAATTCCACCGTGTTGATTTCCTTGTCAGCAGGAATTTTTTGCAAAGTTACCAGCAGGGTGTTGGCCTGTTTCAGTTGCTGGGCAAACAGGTTGTTCTGGTTCATGAGCTTGGTACGGTATGGGTCGTAACGGTCTTTGGGCGCACCGTATTCGTTGGAAAGCCTTAAGGTTTCGTCCACTTCGTGTTGCAGTTCCGCTGCCGTCTCCTGCTGGCGGGCAATACACACCTCCAGCAACCTCTTTTTCAAATCTATCTTGTTCATGCGGGGAAATTTCAAAAAGCGAAGATAAACAATTTTTGAAAAAGGCATGGCAAATGCCCGGGGAGATACAGAAAAGATGGACAGCACTTTATTGCCTGCACTGTCTGACGACAAGTTGAGGATTTCATTCCATAAACCAATAAGATAAAAAATTATAAAGAAAAAATTTGGTAATTAAAATAATTGTTGTATGTTTGTACCATATAAATATGACAATAGTAAAATAGAACAATGATAAATTTTGTTTTAGACCCAAAAGCGGGAATTCCATTCTATAGACAAATTATTGACCAGATTAAATATGGGATTGTGTCAGGAAACCTTAAAACCGGAGAACAATTACCTACTGTCAGGGCACTCGCTGTCGAATTAAAGGTTAACCTGAATACGATAGCAAAAGCCTATAAAGAATTAGAAATTCAAAATATTCTTGAGACCCAACAAGGCACCGGGACATTTATAAGAAAAATAGAAGTCCGGATTTCCGAAAAAGAAAAAAACAAAAAACTTCAGGATATATGTAATGAGTTTGTGACCATTGCACATAGTTACGGATTTTCTGTAGATGATATAATTTCACAATTAAAAAAACAATTAAAATAATAACAAGATGAAAAGTTCAATTACTAAAAGCTATTTTAATCCGATTTCAGTTACTGTATTAATAATATTGGCAGGCATTTCGGTTGGATTATATCTGATTAAGATTTTTAATGTTCCTTATTTAGCAATATCAATTGCAGCATCTATTTTCATTGCTTGTACAATCCATATTGCCGACCAATGGGAAAAGGCAGTCATACTTAGAATGGGGCGTTTCAACGGACTGAAAGGCCCCGGGATTTTTTTTATCATACCTATAGTTGACAGGATAGATACATATATCGACCAACGGGTACGGGTAACAAACTTTAATGCAGAACAAACCTTAACCAAAGATACGGTACCTGTCAATGTGAATGCCATTGTGTATTGGACTGTGTGGGATGTCGAAAAAGCCGCATTGGAAGTCCAGGAATATGAAAAGGCTATTGCATACATTGCCCAGACAGGTTTAAGAGATATAATTAGTAAACATGAATTAGCAGAACTTTTACAGGAACGAGATAAAATTGCTGAAGATTTACAAAAAATACTGGACGAAAACACAAGTCCATGGGGAATTACATGTCAAAATGTTGGTATAAAAGATGTCGTAATTCCACAGGCTTTGGCCGATGCCATGAGTAAGGAAGCACAGGCTGAAAGAGAGCGCAGGGCAAGGGTTATCTTAGGAACCGCCGAAACAGAAATTGCCGAAAAATTCGCTAAAGCCAGCCAGCAATATCGTGACAACCCGGTTGCTCTGCATTTGCGTGGGATGAATATGTTATTTGAGGGACTTAAAGAAAAAGGTTCAATGGTCATTGTTCCCAGTTCCGCTTTGGATACAATGAACCTCGGGGCAATGGGAGGCTTGGTTTCTCTTGCTAAATCCAATGAAAGCAAAGAACCTGATAAATAAAGAAATGAAAACAAAAAAATTATTCTTTCTTGCCTTTGTCCTTTCCCTCTTTTTTCTTCAGGCCTGCAACCGGGCAAAACCGATAACACTACTGGTCACGGTCAGCAATGATGTATGCCGGAGCAGCCAATGGGTATATTGGTTTTCCTTAAACGGGAACGAGTTTAATATTGAGGATTCCTGTTACCTTGCCAAAGGACAACATTTCTTTACAATGAAAAAAGTAATTCCTGACATGAATGTAGAAATGGGGTGTTGGTTGACATTCACAAAACACGGTCCCCTTCAGACATTACTGATGTTAAATAAAGGAGAAGATGTAAAGCTTACCATTAATAAGAAGGGTATTACCAAAACAGCTGGCTCTCCGGAAAACAAAGAATGGTATGATTATATGCATAAAATGCAAAGAATCTGGAAAAAAATTCATTCCCTGACTGCTGTTTTAGAATCCACAAAAGACAGTCTGACCCGGAGGCATATCAGTAATAGTATTCATTATTTGAAAAATAATAAGCTGATTAAGATGAGAATAGAGGGGTTTAAAAATATTAAAACGCCTAAAATATTTCTAATTCTAATAAATTCTTCTAACGGATTACCAAGAAAGACTGTTGATAGTCTTGTAACGGTTATGAAACAGCGTTTCCCCCATAACAAAAGAGTGCAGGAATATCCCCGGCATCCGAAATTTCCTCCGCCCACCCTGCATAGCAAGCAGGTTCAAAAAAAGTTGCTGCAAATTTGGACTAAAAGAACAGGTATCAGCTATAAACGACCTGTAACACCCATATTATCGGTTGCGCAAAAACAAGCAGTCAGCCGGATAAAGCCGTTGAAACCGGGAGATAAAGTTGATTCTCTTTCTTTTAAAGGCCTGAATGGAAAAACCATAGCATTAAAAGATATTCATACCCCTTATGTTTTGATTGATTTCTGGGCAAGCTGGTGTAACCCCTGCCGGGCTGAAGTGCCCGACTTAATACTGGCACAGGCTAAATACAAAGGCCGGCTTACGGTATATGCCGTTTCTCTTGATAAAAATAAATCCAATTGGCGCAAGGCAATCCTTACCGATAAAAGCAACAATCTGACCCAGGTCATAGAAGATTCTTCACAGTTCACCCGCAAAAAAACCCAAAAACTTTTCGGGATTCAGTATATCCCGGCGAATTTTTTATTGGATCATCATAGAAAAATAATTGCCATCAATGTACCCGGAGATTCCTTAGAGAAAAAGATGGAAGAATTATGCAAGAAATGAGCCGAGATTTAGCCTTAATGTTTGTAAAGAAGTAAGCCCTCGTTTTGCAAGGACTACCGATCCTATCGGCGTTTCTAACTTGTGACTTTGCTTCGGGCGTGGACGCCCGAAGCGGGTACACAGAATTACATTTCTTTCAGTTCCTGGTTTATCCGTTCTTTCAAAAATATTTTGATGAGCGATTGATAAGGTACATCCCGTTTGTGGGCCAGCATCTTTAATTCATCCAGGATGTATTCCGGCAGGCGCAGCGAAATCGTTTTTGTGGTTGGCTTCAGGTTGGGAAAAGTTACTTTTTTTGCCTTTTTCCAATCAATAAAGTCTGCAGAGTCATGACTTTCCCAGAAATTCCGCTCTTCCTCTTCATTCTTAAAATCTGGTATTTTTTTATATTTTTTCACGATAAATCCTCCTCTCTTTTTTACTCATATCCCTTGCTGATATCACCCTGATCAGGTTGTTTCTAAAGGTAAAAACCACAAACAAAAAACGGTTGGCATCCGTTCTTCCCAATAAAAACCACCTTCTTTCTACAAGGGAATGTTTTTCATCATCCCCTACTATCAAAGGTGCATTGAAAAAAACCTGTTCACATTCAATAAAGGACACCCTGTGGCGTTCCCAATTTTTGTTAACATTTCCCTCGTCCCAATCAAATCCGGTACAGTTTTTAAATAAATCTTCCATTCAAAATGTATATTGCAAAAATATACAAAATTTTTAAAGAAAACAAATTCATGGACAACTGTGAGAGCCGTCCTGACACGCTGGTCAGGACTATAAAATTAGTCCCGCCTTGCGGGACGACTCAAATCATAGCCTGGGAATTTATTCCCGGGCGGGTGGTCAACGTTTACAAATACAACCATCACAATTCTGAGCCGCGCCAGGGATGGCAGTGGCAGCCTGCCGAAAGGGGTGTGCGGCAATTGTTGGCAGGTGGTGGCTGACGACAGGAAGACCCCGCACTGCCTACAGATGCCGGGCACCCCTGAGGGAGCTATAACGGACAGCCCGTAAGGCGCCCAAAAAAACTTTTCCCAAAAAAAATCCCAAGGTTACACTTAAAGTCTTAAAGCTCTTCGGGATTTGAAATCCCGAAGTAAAAGGGCTGAAAGATTTGTAATCTGGTTACCTTTATTTTTTTGTATCGGATTAATAATCCGTAAGCCCTGTAAAATTCGGATTGCATCAG
>JALUYM010000318.1 GCA_027018745.1 Bacteroidales bacterium
GATAATAATCCTCTTTGGCACGCATCTCCTTTTTTTCTGCGGCGCTGTGGTCGTAGTAACCCAAAAGGTGTAACACCCCGTGTACCAAAACCCTGGCAAATTCGTTTAAAAACGGAAGTTGTAACCGGTTTGCATTGTCCATGACACGTTCGAGACTAATAAATATTTCACCCGAAACAATTTCAGGCCGGTTAGATAATGGAAAGGTAATAATATCGGTCAGGTAATCGTGATGAAGAAAATCCCGGTTTATTTTTAGTAAAAATCGATCGCTGCAAAAATGATAAAGCAATTGCCCTGTTTTGAAACCTTCTGTTTCTATAACTGATTTGATCCACGGGAAGTATTTTTGGGGGGACAATGTTCCTTGATTAATGTCATTAAACTGAAAATCAATCATTTAAAATGTTTTTGGCGTTTTTTAATGTTGTATTGACCGTATTAACACGGTTCAAATGGATGGCTTCCGGCAGGGCGCCTATATGAAAGGTCAGAATAAGTATTTTTCCTTTTGCCCGAACCTCGTCGCATATTTGCTGGATTAAAAATACCGATTTTATGGTGTTGTTTTTTACTTCTTCAACCCGATGTCGGCTTAAAAAGAATTTTAGGATACTGCTTTCCAACCCGAAAACTTTAATGCGCAGTTTTTCCCCTTCCAGCCATGTTTCCAGGTTTACTTTTCTGCTTTGGGGGGAGGCGGAAAGCAATCCTGCCAGATTGGAAAAACAGGTATTTATGTTTCCCATATAAATCTCATTTAAATTCCAGCGCTTAAACAAGCCTTCGATGTACTCTTCTATATCCGAAAGCTGTTCTGCCCCTGTCCTAAAGCTGAAGATTTCTTTTTCCATAGCCTGTGTTTTTTTCGGATTTTGAATTTGCTTTTCTTATACCCTCTTTTTTCCGGAAGGTTACCCGGGGAACGAAAAAATAAAGGTTTCTTTTTTTTTGCTTTATCTTTGAAAGAAAATTGCTATGAAAGCCAGGCTCGTCTTTTTTTTCTTTCTCTTTTCTGTGTTGTCCGTATGTGCACAGCAATATTTTCCCATTGATAAACATTTTGAAAAGCTAAAGGCTTTTCATCCCGAATATTCCTGGCAAAGTAAGTTTTTATTTGATTATGATGTTCATTTTTACGGTTTGGACCTTTCCGTTTTTCCCGATACGACTTTTTTAAGCGGCCATGTGCGTATTGGTGCCACTACCCTGGTGGACAATCTTGATACTTTTGCCGTTGAGCTTATTCCGCAAATGGTTGTGGATTCTGCCTTTTTTAATTCTACAAAACTTTCTTCCCCACAAAGGGATGCGGACAATCTGCTGTTTTTCATTCCGGCTGTTCCTGTTAAAGGGACTTCGTTTTCCGTAGTGATTTATTACCATGGCACATCGCCCACAGGTGGTTTTTTTTCGGGCGTTTCTACGGCTTACAATCCAACCTGGCGAAAACATGTTACCTGGACGTTGTCGGAGCCGTTTGCGGCCAAGACCTGGTTTCCGGTGAAGCAGGACCTGAAAGACAAGGCTGATTCAGCCTGGATTTTTCTAACCGTGGACAGCAATGAAATGGCCGGTTCGGAAGGGTTGCTTACGCGGGTAACGAACTTGGAAAACG
>JALUYM010000319.1 GCA_027018745.1 Bacteroidales bacterium
TATGGCACGCCTGCAGGCCGGAGAGGAAAATCCGGAAAAAGCTGTAGCCGTTAACCTTTTGGGAAGTATGGAACTGATAGACCTGTCTGCCCGTTTTGGGGTGAAGAAGTTTCTTTTTGTTTCTTCCGATCTGGCACGCGATGCCAGGTCAGTTGTCGGGATCAACAAATTGTTAATGGAATATTACCTGCAACTTTTCCCCCGGCAAAACCCTGAGGCAGTTACTTTTCGTATGCCCAACCTGTATGGTTTTCCCGGAAGTGTTATGGATATTTTTGCCCGTCAGATTGCGGAAAACAAAGATTTAAGCATTACCGATGAACGCATGGCCCGTCGGTTTATTACCCGCGAAGAGGCGGCAGGGTATTTATTGTACCTCTTAAAAAATGGCATGCATCGCCATGTTTATTCTGTAAAGCAGGATGCCATTTTTATTAAAGACCTGGCAGAAAAAATGATGGCAGCCTCCGGAAAAAATTTAAAACTTCGCATTATCGGCATCCGGCCCGGAGAAAAACTTTATCAGGCCTCTTATTCAGACAAGGAAGCAGACAGTCTGGATTTTAATAACCTGGCACTTTTGAAACTATTGCCACCATCACCGGAACAGATTTTTTTGCGTATAGACCAGCTGCCGGTAGAGAAGCCGCTAAAAGCCGTTTTGCGAAACAAATTCAGAAATTTATTTTGAGAAAAAGGTTTTCCTGAAAATGATGGATTATGATAACAGAACAATTAAAAAAAATAGAAGATGAAGTGCTTGCCTGTACAAAGTGTTCTTTGTATCAGGGAAGGCACCGGGTAGTATTTGGTAGTGGAAATCAGCATGCCCCTGTTTTTATTGTGGGAGAAGCGCCCGGTTTTGAAGAAGATAAAACGGGAGTGGCCTTTGTGGGGAAGTCGGGACAGTTGCTGGAAAAGATTTTACTGGCCTGTAATTTCAGCCGTCAAAAGGAAGTTTATATGGGCAATGTTGTAAAGTGCCGGCCCCCGCAAAACAGAACCCCGACAACTGCAGAACAGGCAGCCTGTTTGCCTTATTTGGAACGGCAAATAGAGATTATCCAGCCAAAGATAATTATTCTATTGGGTTCTACTGCTTTAAAAGCTTTTTTCGGTGCTTCTTCACGCATCACCCGCGAACGGGGACATTGGCAAAATTGGTTTCAATACCCGGTTATGCCTACGTATCATCCTTCGGCTTTGCTTCGAAATCCCGGGTTGAAGAAAGAAGCATGGGAAGATTTTAAAAAAGTGATTGTAAAATACAGGGAACTGGTCGACAGTCAGCATTATTGTAAATATATCTGATTTTATCCCAGGCAAATCAGACTGCTGCTTTCAGTCTGGCAATGCTTGAATTTTCCAGTTTTTCCCTGGCATAATTCAGGGTAACGTGCCAGTTTTTGGTTCTTTTTTTGGAAGGCAGGTCAAACATGGCATCCATCAAAATGGCTTCCAGCAAAGAGCGTAATCCGCGGGCTCCGAGTTTAAATTCAATGGATTTGTCTACCACAAAATCAAAAACCGCATCATCGAATGTCAGTTTGATACCATCCATTTCAAAAAGTTTGACAAATTGTTTCACCAGCGCATTCTTCGGCTCCAGCAGGATTCTTTTCAATGCTTTTTTTGTCAGCGGGTTGAGGAAAGTGATAATGGGCAACCGGCCTACAATTTCGGGAATCAGGCCATATTTTTTCAGGTCGGCAGGAGAAATATATTGTAGCAAATTGTCCATGTCCACGTTTTCTTCTTTGTGTCCGGCAAAAGAATAACCTACCACATTGGTACGCATGCGTGCGGCAATAATTCGTTCAATACCCTGGAATGCCCCGCCCGAAATGAACAAAATATCTTTGGTGTTGACCTGAATCATTTTTTGTTCGGGGTGTTTTCGCCCTCCTTGTGGCGGCACATTAATGACAGAACCTTCCAGCAGTTTGAGAAGTGCCTGCTGAACGCCTTCTCCGGACACATCGCGGGTGATGGACGGATTATCACTTTTGCGGGCAATCTTGTCAATTTCATCAATAAAGATAATGCCTTTTTCTGCTGCTTTCACATCGTAATCTGCTGCTTGCAAAAGTCGCGTCAGTATACTCTCCACATCTTCGCCCACGTAGCCGGCTTCAGTTAATACCGTAGCATCGGCTATGGCAAACGGAACATGCAACATACGGGCAATGGTCCGTGCCAGTAAGGTTTTTCCCGTTCCGGTTTCCCCCACCAGGATAATATTTGATTTTTCGATTTCCACATCATTGTCATCTTTTGGCTGGCCGATACGTTTGTAATGGTTGTAAACCGCTACGGAAAGCACTTTTTTCGCATCCTCCTGCCCTATGACGTACTGATCAAGAAATGCTTTTATTTCTGCCGGTTTCAGCAACGTATGATCAATCTGAAGTTCTTTGAATTTAGATTGCATCTCTTCGTCGAGAATGGTTTTGGCCTGCTCTATACAATAGTTGCAAATCTGGGCTTCCATGCCCGACACCAGCAGTTCGGTTTCCGACTTGGGCCTTCCGCAAAAGGAACAGTGTTCTTCTTTTGATTTTGCCATGGTGAAAATGTTTTCTACTTGCGTATGATGAAAGAGGGTTTTATGAATAATCAATAAAGTTAATGAAGAAAGTTTATTTTTTCCCCAACACTTCATCGATCATTCCGTATTCTCTGGCTTCTTTAGCAGTCATCCAATAGTCGCGGTCGCTGTCTTTTTCAATTCTCTTATAGGTTTGTCCGCTATGTTTCGAAATGATTTCGTACAGTTCTTTTTTGAGTTTAAGAATTTCACGTGCAGTAATTTCTATATCGGAAGCCTGACCCTCAGCTCCTCCCATGGGTTGGTGAATGAGAACCCTCGAATGAGGCAGGGCAGTCCGTTTTCCTTTTTCGCCTGAACACAAAATCACGGCTCCCATGGAAGCAGCCATTCCTGTACAAATGGTGGCAATATCTGGTTTTATGTACTGCATGGTGTCATAGATTCCCAAACCGGCATAAACCGAACCTCCCGGTGTGTTCAGGTAAATCTGAATGTCGCGGGCCGAATCAACTGACTCTAAAAACAACAACTGGGCCTGGATGATATTGGCTACATAATCGTCTATGGGTACGCCGAGAAAAATGATACGGTCCATCATTAAACGGGAGAAAACATCCATTTGTGCCACATTCAATTGCCGTTCTTCAATAATGGTAGGCGAGATGTAATTAGCATATACCGAATTGTAACGGTCCAGCGTCAGACTGTTGATCCCATAATGCTTTGTAGCATATTTTCTGAATTCTTTGCTGCTGTTATTCATGTGATGATGATTTGGGTGTGGAAACAATTTTAATGAACTCGTCGGTGGAGACTTCTTTTTCTTCTTTTTCGATTTTTTCTTTGAAGAAAGCAATGTAGCGTTCATCCATCAACTCACCGAAGATACGGTTATATTCTTCTTTGTTGCTCAATAGCTGGTCGATAATGCTTTCTACCTGCGGATTGGTTTCTCCGCCATCAGGAGACTGAAAATAAGTCCTTACTTTGCTGCGGACGTCTTCACGGGTAACTTTTAATTTGTCTCCATAAGTTTCGATCAGTTTTTGTTCAATAAGCTGCCACTTGAAAGTTTCTGCATAACTGTCGTACTGGCCATCAATTTGTTCTTTGGTGGCTTTTCCTTCGTTGCTTTCATACAACCAGCGTTTCAGAAATTCATCCGGCAGTTCGGGATTGACCACTTCCAGCAGGGTTTTGATAACGTCTGAAACGAATTGTTTGTCAGCATCTTTCTGATAATGCTGTGTCAGTTCTTCCCGAACCCGGTTTTTGAAATCTTCTTCCGTTTTCAGCTCATCGGCAGGATAAACCTGTTTAAAAAATTCTTCATTGAGCTCTGCCGGAATGGTACGGGTAATATCTTCTATTTCAAAAGCATAATCGGCTTTCAGTTTTTCGTCATCCGAAATGCCCAACAGTTCTTTTACTTTTTTATCGTTTTTAAAGGCTCTGTCCGGATTGAAAATCACACGGGTTCCTTTTTCTTTTCCAGTAAATTTTTTCTGGATGGTTTTCAGGGCGATGTCTGAAATGACAAAGGAAGCATCTGTCTTGGTATGGCCGTTTTCCAGCTCATTTCCTTCTTCATCTACCTGAACAAATTTTCCTTTAACTGTATCATCCAATTCTGCTTTTTCAGGGTATTCCTCTTTGCCGAGGCGTTTTTGGATATCGATCACGGCCTTTTCCACTTCATCGTCACTGACCCTGATTTTATAGTAAGGTACTTTTTTAAGTTCGTTGAGGTCTACTTCAATTTCGGGTGCAATGCCGATATCGAAAAAGAAATCGAATTCGTTTTGTTTGTCAAAGTCGATAGTAGTTGTTTTTTCCATGTTGGGCAAAGGTTGGCCCAGCACATCAATTTTGTTTTCGTTAAGGTAATTGTTCAGGGCCTCGGAAACACTTTTGTTGACTTCATCGGCCAACACAGCTTTTCCATACATTTTTTTGATCATTCCCATGGGAACCATTCCTGGCCTGAACCCGGGCATATGAGCCTCTTTGCGGTAGGTTTTGAGCTGTTGGTTAACTTTCTCTATGTAATCTTCTTCTTTCAGGTTGATGTGAACCAGTGCTGTCAGTTTGCCGTTCTCTTCTTGTGTAATGTTCATTGAAATGAAATTTATTTAAATAAAAATGTGCGGATGAAGGGACTCGAACCCCCACGCCTCGCGGCACCAGATCCTAAGTCTGACGCGTCTACCAATTTCGCCACATCCGCAAAAATTTGTTCCCTTAAAAAGGGCTGCAAATATACTACTTTTTTGGATAGGCTGTTTGGAAATTAATTCGATGAAAAAGATGAAATTTACTTTCCCAGGATTCGCCGACAAGTTATTTACAAAAAGTGAGGCCTTTACAAAACCAGGAAGAAATTGTCATCCTGCGCAGTGCGAAAAATTTCAATATATTGAATACTTGATGTTTATAGATTCTTCATTTTGTTCAGAATGAAAGAAGTCGTTGTGTTTTTATTGGTATGCCCTTGTTTAAATAACTTACAGCTTCGGATTGTTCTTATGCCGGGTTTTGTCCCGGATTTCTTTCTTTTTCATGTTTTTCATCAGAGATTTTTCCAGGTCGATACCCGTTTGGTTGGCCAGGCAGATCAGCACGAACAGCACATCAGCCATTTCGTCGGCCAGGTCTGCTTTTTCGTCGGATTCTTTAAAAGATTGTTCACCATATCTTCGCGCCATGATACGGGCTACTTCGCCTACTTCTTCGGTAAGGATAGCCATGTTGGTCAGCTCGTTAAAGTATCGGACGCCCGTAGTGTTGATCCACCGGTCCACCATTTGCTGTGCTTCTGTAAGGGTCATGTCTTTGTTTTTTTACAAAAATAGAGATTATCTGTTTTTGTCTACTTTTGCTGCCTATGATACCGTTGAAAACTTTTGAAAAGGCCGTGGATTTCACCGCCAAGACTTTTGCCGGCCTTGAGCAGGTACTTGCCAATGAACTGAAAGACCTGGGTGCCAAATCAGTGGAACCGGGCAAACGGGTGGTTTATTTCCGCGGCGACAGGGAATTGCTTTACAAAGTGAATTACAAATGCCGCACCGCTTTGCGGTTCCTGCAGCCTGTGGGCGTGTTTACCGTTCGCAATGAAACGGAGTTGTATGACAAAGTAAAACGGATTAACTGGCCGGCGCTTTTTGATGTTGAGAAAAAAATCATCGTATCTGCTTCGGTATTTCATTCCTCACTGACCCACTCACATTATGTGGCACTGAAAACCAAAGATGCCATTGTCGATCTGTTTCGTGAAAAAACCGGGAAGCGGCCGTTTGTCAGCAAAGAAAACCCGCAAGTGTACATTGATGTGCATATCAGTCAGGATAAATGTACGGTTTCGCTGGACAGCTCCGGCGAATCGTTGCACAAACGAGGTTATCGTATTGCTGCCGACAAAGCCCCGTTAAATGAAGTGCTGGCCGCCGGAATGATCAGGCTGAGCGGTTGGGACAAAACAGGCGATTTCATTGACCCTATGTGCGGCTCGGGAACAATTCCCATAGAGGCGGCCATGTATGCCATGCAGATTCCCGCCGGTTATTACAGGAAACATTTTGCCTTTCAAAACTGGCGTGATTATGACCCCGGTTTATGGGAAAAAGTGAAGCAGGAAGCTGCCGCGTTGGTCCATGAACACGATTTCCCCGTTATCGGTTCCGACAAATCGTACAAAGCTTTTAAAATTGCTGCCTCCAACCTGAAGCATGCCGGTTTGCACAAAGACATAGTGTTGCTGAACAAACCTTTTGAAAAGGTGAACCCCGAGAGCGGCAAAGGCATTTTGATATTTAACCCGCCTTACGGTGTGCGCCTCGAAGATGATGAACTGATTGCCCTTTATAAACAGATAGGCGATGTGTTGAAAAACCGGTTTCAGGGTTACGAAGCCTGGATCATTACCGGTAATCCGGCTGCAGCCAGGTTCATCGGGCTGAAACCATCACGCAGGATCATCCTTTACAACGGTCCCCTCGAAAGTCGTTTTATCCGGTTTGAAATGTACAAAGGCAGCAGGAAAGGAAAGTTCGGGGCATAAAAAAGAGACCGTCTCAAACAGGTTGGGGCAGTCTCAATAATTTCTACGGCTATATAGAAAAATATGAACCTAAGTTCGTTTACTTATCTGTATTCGTCAGAAACAGTCAGTTTTTTTCTTCCTTTGGCTCTTCTTCTCTTCAAAATTTTGCGTCCGTTTACACTGGACATCCTTTCGCGAAATCCGTGCTTGTTTTTTCTTTTTCTTACTGATGGTTGAAATGTTCTCTTTGTCATCGTCCTGAATTTTGGGAGTGCAAAAATAGACTATTTTTTAAATCTGGCAAAATGAAAATCGAAAAAAACAAAAAAATCCCGGTTTAATTTTTTTTTGACTTGAGAAAGGGGTATCCAAAACTAAAATAAACCGTCATTACGATGGCCTCCCTTGAAGCGAGACCATCGTAATGACGATCGTGGTTAGACTTTTTTGGATGGGCCCCCGTTAAAATTATTTTTCCGGAACTTCTTTGAGCGTTTCCACCAGAAAATCCCAAAATTTTTGTACGGTTGCAATGTTCACTTTTTCATCCGGTGAGTGAGGCCATCTGATGGTCGGCCCGAAAGAAATCATGTCCCAGTTGGTGTATACCGAACCCAGCAGACCGCATTCCAGACCGGCATGGATTACCTTCACTTCGGGGACTTTGCCGTATTTTTTGTTGTAGATATCTTTCATCTCTTTCAGGATGGGTGAATCGGGATTTGGTTTCCAACCTGGATAATCGCCTGAACTTTCGGCTTTTAATCCGGCTGCTTCGTGTGAAGCCCTTACTTTGGCAGCTATGGAATTCTTACCCTCTTCGGTAAGGCTGCGTTGCAGGCTGGCCAACTCTATTTTGCCTTTGGCAGCTTTCACTATGGAAAGGTTGGTGGAAGTTTCTACAATCCCCTTCAATTCTTTGCTCATGGTAATGGCCCCGTTGGGACAATCGGCCACGGCTTTGAAAAGACTGGTCTGTGCTTTTTCTTCCATTACTTTGGCGGGCATGTCAGTGGTTTCGGTACTCACTTCCACACCGGCATCCGTTTTGGCAAATTCATCTTTTACCAGCTGATCGAATTCTTTGACATAGGTTTCAAAATCAGCTTTTTTGTCTTCGGGGATGACAACTGTAGCGAAAGCTTCACGTGGAATGGCATTGCGCAGGTTTCCCCCTTCCATTTCGGCTACACGCAAACCAAATTTTTCAGCCGCTGTTACCAGCAGGGCATTGATAATTTTGTTGGAATTGCCGCGGCCCAGGTTGATATCTAATCCTGAATGGCCTCCTTTCAGCCCTTTTACAGTCACTTTGTAGGCAACCATTCCTTCAGGAACATCCTCTTCTTTGTATTCCATTTCGCCATTGGTGTTGACGCCGCCGGCGCAACCGATATAAAGTTCCCCTTCGTCTTCCGAGTCGAGGTTCAGCAAAATATCACCATCCAGCAAACCGGGTTTCAGCCCTTCGGCACCGGTCATGCCGGTTTCTTCATCAACGGTAAAAAGTGCCTCCACAGGGCCGTGAACCAAATCTTTTGATTCAAGGACAGTCATGGCTGCTGCTACACCCATGCCGTTGTCAGCACCGAGCGTGGTGCCTTTGGCAGTAACCCATTCACCATCAATATAAGCATCAATAGGATCTTTTTCAAAATCGTGTTCCACATCCGAATTTTTCTGTGGAACCATATCGATATGTCCTTGCAGGATAACCCCTTTCCGGTTTTCCATGCCTTCGGTAGCGGGTTTTTTAATAATGACATTTCCCACTTCGTCAACTTTGGTTTCCAGGCCGAGGTCTTCACCAAACTTTTTTAGAAAAGCAGTAACTTTTTCCTCCTTTTTTGAAGGACGCGGAATCTGGGTCAGACTGTAGAAGTTTTTCCACAGGGCCTTAGGTTCCAAATTTAAAATTTCTTTACTCATGATTTTATAATTTTAATTGTCCATATATCTATTTTTCAATATTTGGTAACTCCAGACCATATCCTTTTTTCTTGTCTTCGATTTTAAGCAGGAATGCAAAAATGACAGATAAAATTCCAAGCAGAACAAATATAAGGATATCGTTTTCGTAGTTATATGTAATATTCAATTTCTCTTTTTTGATAATAGGATAGGTTGACCGTGTAAAAACAGTTGCTAAAGCCAGGAGTGAAGCCCTGTTTCCATCTTTTAAATTAAGGTGGCTTGCAGCGTTCAGGTTGTTTGCAACGATGTTATTTTGCAGCATTGTTTTATTAATATCTTTTTCCTGTGCAGGTGTGTAGAAAGTGTTCTGGACAATAGAATCAACAACCCTTCCAGTAGCTTTATCAATAGCAATTCTCAGATCTTTTTTGTTGTAAGTAATTTGGTCAGCAGCCAGTATTTTGTGGAAACTCTGTTCAATGGATGATTTAAT
Source organism: Bacteroidales bacterium (assembly GCA_027018745.1). Lineage (GTDB taxonomy): Bacteria > Bacteroidota > Bacteroidia > Bacteroidales > F082 > Sulfidibacterium. Next base: position 9,001 of record JALUYM010000319.1, read on the forward strand.
TAACATTTTATTAGGTGAAACACTGGGATTCGACATTGTCAAAACAGCACCAAGTATGGTAGGAATAACTACAAGGCCAATGTTTTGTACGTAAAAAATAACAGCATAAGCAGTTCCTAACTTTTTTTCCGGAATAATTTTCGGTACTGAAGGCCACATGGCAGAAGGAACCAGAGAAAAAGCAGTTCCTAAAATAAGAATCATTGCAGCAGCAAATATCCAATTGTTCAAAGAAGGGACAGCCAGAAAGATATGTACAAAAAGAAGCATGACCGCGCCAATGATCATGATGGTAGCCCCTTTTCCTTTTTTATCATAAATAAAATATCCAAAAACTGGAGTTAAGATGATGGTTCCGGCCGGAAGCAATGCAGGAATATATCCCGCAAGTTTTGCGGCTACATGATATTTATTGATGATGAAATCGGGTGCAAAAAACAGGAAGGGGAATACTGCACCGTAAAACAACACGCAAAGAATAGCAATGTACCAGAAAGCTTTGTTACTGACAATAGATACAATATCTTTTATACG
>JALUYM010000320.1 GCA_027018745.1 Bacteroidales bacterium
GACTTTTGCTGGTTCAAGTTTTTCTGACATTTCCTTAAATTTTTTTATGATTCAATTTTAATTACTTAATTTCTGTTTTTCGTTTGTTTTATGCAGACAAAGGTAGGTTAATTCATGCAAAGTTTGTAACTGTAGCACAGAAATAAGGGTTTTACTTAGTGTGAAAAAAGAGCTACAAAAGATGCCGGAAGGGAAGGAGCAGCCATTCGAAAAACTTTTCGATCGGAGGACGGTTTTGCCATTGTTTGTATATGAACGGGACTGCAGCTTTGCGGGTTTCTGCTACGTGTTCTTCTACCTGTTCGGCAATGACTTTGTCAGAACCAAAGAGCATTATCTCGAACATGTACCGGAAACTCCGGTAATCAAAATTGGAGGAGCCTATTCCAAAAATCGTTTTGTCAACAAGAAATAATTTGGCATGCAGGTTATTGGGTTCATAAAAAAGAAAATGAATGCCTTTTTTAGATAAAGGTCCGAGGTATTTGTTTCGAAGGATGTCTACCAGGTTGACGTCCGATTTTTTCGGCAGGTAAACATTGATCCGGATACCGCGCCGGGAAGCATCTATCAGGCTCTTACGCAAAAGAAACCCTGGTAAAAAATAAGGGGTTTCTATGTCGATACTCTCTTTTGCTTGTTTTATATAATGAATAAATTTATCGTTGATCTTTTTCTGTGTCAATAGCGGAACATCCCTAATAATATGAAAGTCATGATGTCTTATGGGAACTGTATAATATGCCTTGCTGAAGATAAATCGGTTATATATTTTATAATCCTGCAGGAAAAGTTTTTTCAGCACAGGGGTTATGTTGCTTTTCATACGCAAGACTGATTCCCTCCAGTTCAAATTATAGCCCGTAATGTTAGATGAACCAATATAGCTGATTTTGTCATCTATCAGCAGGAGTTTCCTGTGATTACGCCTGTGGCTGCGAGTGAAAAAGTCGAAATTGAATTTAATTTTTTTGAAATACCGGACTTCTCCTCCCGCTGTTGTGAGTTTGTCGAAAAAACCCGAACGGGTACTTCCTGCACCCCAATAATCGAGCAACAGTTTTACTTTTACACCTCGCTGTGCCGCCTGTGTCAACTTATCGCGAAACCGTTCGCCCATTACATCGTTCATAATGCGAAAAGTCTCAAGGTAAATGTATTCATCGGCTGCATCAATGTCTTTCAGCATTTTGGCATAATAACGCCAGGGATCTGAAAATAATTGATATTTAGTTGGTTTCTCCATTCATGCTTGTTTTAACGCAGTGGATAAAATGAAAATATGAAGATAAGAAATTTATGGTAAATCAGGGTAAATTTTTTATTGCCGGATTTATTTTTTCACGCGGTATTTTTTTGATTCTGCTTTGGCACGCTGGAACAGAAAAAATGACAGTATTAACAGCACAATGAGCAGTAAAAGTCCAATAAAAATTATATGGTACCTTTTGATTTGTAAATCATTTTTCCTTTTTTCTTTTTCCAGGTTCCGGCTTCGTTCGAGGAGGGTATCTATTTGATATTTTTCTTCCAGTTCTTCTACCCTGAGTTTTTCAAGCTTACTGGTTATGGTATCCCGGCTTTGTTCGAACAAGTTGTAATACTTGATA
>JALUYM010000321.1 GCA_027018745.1 Bacteroidales bacterium
GTGGGGAATACCTTGCTCAGCAAGATCATTTTGCCGCCTATGGAAAGCTCTTTTTCCACCAGTAACACTTTATAACCCAGGTTTGCCAGGTTGAGGGCCGATTCGCCCCCGGCAATGCCCCCGCCCAGCACCATCACATCGTATTCCAGTATTTTTTTTGGTTCCTGCATGTTTATTCTTTTGACGATTTACTCAAATATTCGGCAAAACTTTTTACGTGTTTTACAAAAGGTTCGCTGCATACGGAACAGATGGCAGCCATTTTCAGCCGGGCCGGATCCATTCCTTTCTGTTTCAACTTTTCCTGGGTAACACGCATCAGCTCACCGGTTTTTTCGGTGCACGATTCACCATAAGGACAATCGGTACCATCGGCGGCAATAAATACCCCGTCGAAGCCCTGCTCAAGGGCATGCATAATCCAGCGGGGCTTGATGGCGCTTGAGCAGGGAACGGGAATGGTGTAAACGGTAGGCGGATAATGTAACTTTAACAAGCCCGCCATATCAATAGCCGGATCGGATATTTTTTCCGTCGAAAAGACCAGTATCTTAGGGCTATTATTTACTTTTCCACCTTCCATTTTTATTTTCTTAAAAAGATCCTGAAAAATCCTGACTCTTCCACTGTACCCAGATATTCGTACCCTTTTTTGTTACACCATTTGGGGATGTCGCGTTTGGTGCCTTCGTCGGCCGACAAAACTTCCATAATTTGTCCTTTTTCAATTTGTCCAATGGCTTTTTTAGCGGCCAGCAAAGGGCCCGGGCAGGATGTCCCGCGGGCATCGACTGATTTGTCAACTTTGATTGCTTTTAATTCTTCGGTTGTCATTTTGGTAATTTTTAGGGTTAAATAAACAGGTTGATGTCTGCCTGTTCGGCAGCGGTCATGTATTCTCCAATACCTACAATGTCATCGGCCAGGTCGATGAAATCATCCAGTTTTTCTCCGTGCCATACTTTGCCGGCAAAACCGCAGATGTGAATCCTGACATTTGTCATTTCTTTGGCCGTACGGAAAGCTTCGGTCCAATGGGGTGCATTCAGGCGCTTGAGGGAGGCGAGAAAATCTTCTTTTTTGTCGGTAATTTCCGCTACCCGGTCGTTGGTCATTGCGTTTTCCTTTTTAAAGGCAAAGGCAGCCTGCAGTAACACAAAGATGTCCACGTCCATGTCTTCGGCGGCAGCGCCCCCGAGGATGACCCCGGCAGCCGTGAGTTTGTCCACGCTGCCTGAAAACAGGGCCAGGGTTAATTTTTTGTTTGCCATTTTTTTGTCCTCCAAACTTTTTAATTAGTTAATAATTTAACAATGCAAAGGTATGGGCGAATATTCCTGTTGGCAAGAAAACCGCTGTGAGGTTGATTTCATTAAATTGTGATATTTATCACAATTTTCATAGCTTTGTCAAAAATTGTCGTATGAAATCAGTTCGATGTTCGGTTTGCCTGTTAAAGTCGGAAGCTGTTAAAAACCTGGACACTACGGAAGTCAACCTTTTGGGCAACAGTTGTGTGGAGGCTTCTTTTAATAAAGGGGAAACCATTTTCAAGCAAAATGCACTTTCATCCAACATTATCTACCTTCAAAAGGGGCTGGTAAA
>JALUYM010000322.1 GCA_027018745.1 Bacteroidales bacterium
CAACGCCTGTCATTTGTCCTTGTTTTACAATGGTCCCGGAATAGCAAATATCTCCTGGTTTTTTGTTGACCGGCAACGATTCACCTGTTAAGGCTGCCTGGTCTACACTGACATAATCGCCTTCCAGTAATTTTAAGTCGGCTGGGATAATATCCCCGATTTTGATGCGTACCATATCGCCGGGGACAATTTCCCGCGCTTCAATTTCAACCCATTTACCATCGCGAAGGACTTTGGCTTTTAATGCCAGTTGGGCTTTCAATGCATCCAAAGCATTACTGGCTTTCATTTCCTGCCAGAAACCAATACCGGCATTAAACAGCAATAATGCAAAAATGACAAAGAAGTCGGTCCAGTGTTTTACCAAAAGCGATAAAATGGCAGCAATTTCTATCATCCAGGGAATAGGCCCCCAGAAATAACTCAAAAACTTAAGTATTATACTTTTGTGTTTCTCGGGCAATGCATTGGGTCCCACTTCTTCGAAGCGCTTTTTCGCCTCTTCCGATGACAGTCCTGTGGCAGAAGTATTTAGTTTCTGAAATAATGCTTCATTACTTAATTTTTCTGCGTCTTTTATTGAAACCTGTTCCATATTTTTTTGTTTTAATGATTATTGGGTTTATTGTTTCTTTTTTATCCTAAAATCTTTCGCAGACGTTCGTTCTCGATTTTTCTCAATTCATCCGAAGCAAAAGGAAAAACAACGTCTTCCAGCGTGTCCTGCCTGTAATCTCTTGCGTGTGACACAAAGCCGAGTAAAGCATCTTTAAACAGGATGCCTGTTGGTTCGGGGACTTGATAAAGGAATGTTTTAACGGGTTTTAACATTTGCTCAATTTTTTCTTTTCTTTTGTCAGAATCTTTGGGAAGCTCCTTATCTAACATCTCAATATCTTCATCAAAAGATTCTTTAACCTTAATAAAATAATCTTTTAATGATTCATTGGCCTGATTACACAAGATGGATAGATATATCTTGGCTGATTTTTCTTCCGCAGGAACCAAATGGCCCTCTGCAACCTGGCTTGCCACATACAAAGTGATCAATGCCGGAACTTTGTAAATAATGTCTTTTAATTCCTGATCCTGCTTTTGAATAATTTCATTCATTTTTTTAATTTTATTTTTCGTTCGATTTGAATTTAAACAATTTCAACACTTCTCCCCTTAACGAATAAAATAAATTTCTTAAATACTCTAAAAATGCTGCTATTTCAATATATTTAATTATAGATAAAACAAAAGTAAAGCTTTTTTTAATTTGTTTCAAGAAGCAAAATATAAAATATCCTAAATTCGGGGAGCTAAATCCATTATCTTTACAAAACAAAAAGCAAGTCATGATTTACGACAGTATTGTTATCGGGGCCGGATTGGGCGGGCTTACGGCAGCCGCCAAACTGGCAAAAGAGGGACAAAAAGTGTTGGTTTTGGAACAGCATGATGTCCCGGGCGGTTGCGCCACCACTTTTCACCGTAAAAAATTTACCATGGAAGTCGGTCTGCATGAACTGGATGGTTTTGGTGAAAATAGTTTTAAAAAGAAAATATTTGATGAACTGGGGGTTTTTGATGAAATTGAATTTATCAGGTTGCCTGAATTTTACCGCACGGTATGGAAAGATACCGATTTTGTTTTTCCCGAAAGCCTGGAAGAAGCAAAGGCCAAACTAAAAAAGGAATTTCCTGAAGAGACGGCTTCCATCGAAAAATATTTCCGTTTTGTAACAGGTTTGGGAAAAGAAATTGAAAACATGCCCCGGACCAAAAGGCAAAAGCGTATCAAAGGATCATTATTCCCCTTTTTTTATCCCAAGTTGGCACGCAGTACACTGAATTCTGCCGGGGGATTTCTGGATAAGCTTTTTCATGATGAGCGGTTGAAAATGATTTTATTGAGTAATTCTTCATATTATCATGATGATCCTTATGAGTTATCATTGTTTTATTTTGCTGCCGGACAAAATAGTTATTACTCCAACGGAAGTTATTTTATTAAAGGCGGTTCGCAAAAGCTGTCCGATTATCTGATGCGTTACATTCAAAAGCAAGGGGGAGAAGTATTGTTACGCCAGGAAGTCACTTCCATAATTATTGAAAACGACAGGGCTGTGGGTGTGAGTTACCTGGGTGAAAAGAAAAAAGGATCACCCGAAATACAGGTTTTTGCCCGGCAGATCATAGCCAATGCAGCCATTCCGCAGGTGGCCGGTAAATTATTGCCCGGTGTGAGTGCCCGGCGATTACAACAGCAAATTGCCCACCTGAAACCTGGCCCTTCTATTCTGACTGTTTATCTTGGTTTTAATAAACCACCCAAAGAAATTGGCAATGAAAATTACTCCACTTTTGTGATAGACAACAGTGTAATCAGTACAAAAAATATTGCTGAAAATTATCATGAGGGTTTTGACAAACGTTCTTTTGTTTTTGTGGATTATGGTATGATTGACTCCGGACTGGCCCCGGAGGGGAAAGCTACCGGGGTAATTTGTACCATGGATTATGCTGCCGACTGGGCAGGTTTGGATAAAGAAGCTTACCGGAAAAAGAAAGAGTCGGTAGCCAAAATACTCATTGCCAGACTGGAAAAGGTTCTTCCCGGTGTTGAAAAAATTATTGAATATAAAGAAACCGGAACGCCGTTGACTATTCAGCGTTACACATTTAATACTGAAGGAACGCCTTACGGATTTGCACAGACATTAAGCCAGACGGCGAAGAAACGCCTTCCGGTAAAAAGTATCATTCCCGGCCTTTATTTTGCTTCGGCCTGGAGTTCGCCGGGCGGAGGCTTTTCAGGTGCTGTTCTCTCGGGATATACCTGTGCGTTGAAGGTGTTGTATGATGCCCGAAATGAAGAATGATCCGAGACCTCTATCCCACCATGACCGAAGTTTCAGCATAATGATAATTGGAAGAAATAACGCGTGTGCTCAGCGCCATGGCCAGGGTCAGGGTACCAATTCTGCCAACGAACATGGAAAGAATGATGATGGCTTTGCCTGCGGCCGTTAGTGAAGAGGTAATTCCCATGGAAAGGCCTACTGTGCCAAAAGCCGAAAATTCCTCAAACAGCAACTTGAGCAAACTTACCCCCGGCTCTGTAATGGAAAGAAAAAAAGTAGAGATAAATATCATTGAAATAGAAAACAAAGCAATAGAATAAGCTTTATCAACCGTACTGAAAGGCAGGGACCTTTTAAAAAATACCACGGTCTTTTCCCCTTTTATAGTAGCGATGGCCGATTTGACAATCACGGCAAAAGTAGTTACTTTAATTCCGCCTCCCGTTGAGCCGGGACCGGCGCCCACAAACATTAAGAAAATGAAAAATATCAGTACCGGTGTAGCGAGGTGTCCGATATTTACCGTGTTAAAACCGGCTGTTCTTGTGGTAACAGACTGAAAAACAGAAGTTATTACAGCCTGATACCAGGATTCTCCCGTCAAACTGCCCCTTTCAAGGAAATAAAATACAAGTGCTCCTGCCGTAATGAGGGCCAACGACATGTACAAGGTAATTTTAGTTCCGGTATTGAGACGGCGCCAGGGAGTTTTAATCCTTTCACGAATGCGCTTTAAGCTAAAAGCATCCTGCATGGCCATAAAGCCGAACCCTCCGAAAAAGATGAGGAAAATAATGATCACCTGAAGGCCGTAAAGATTGCGTATACCTTGTGTTGCCAGGTTGTTGGTGAAAGTTGAAAACCCTGCATTGTTAAAGGCCGAAACCGCATGAAAGGCCGAATTGAAAAGTTGTACTTTCCAGCTGTGAAAATGAACATTCCCCCACGAAAAATAAAGCAAAACAGTGCCAATAGTTTCCATCAGAAGACTGAATTCAACGATGCTGCGCAAAACACTTTTTGAGTCGGACAACTTGTCTGTACTCAAAAACTCTTTCATCATCGACTGGTATTTGATACTTCCCGATGACCTGGAAAAGGTGGCAAAGAAGGTGGCAAACGAGATAATATTGATCCCCCCCAGCTGGATAAGCATCATAATAACGAGCTTTCCCTTAAAAGTAAAAAAAGTAGCAGTATCAACAACGATCAATCCTGTAACGCAGCTGGCACTTGTTGCCGTAAAAAGTGAGTTGATAAATGAAAAATGATGCCCGATAGTCATCTCCGGAAGCATCAAAAGCCCCGTGCCACTGCCAATGAGTATCAAAAAAGAGAGGACCAGCAATGTGGCCGGCTTCACGTTCATGGCTGCAAATTTTGCTCCTGATTTCCCCAGTTCAATACCGATTATGGCAATAAAATAAAGTTGTAATAATATTAATGAATGATTGTTGATGAGATCATTAAATAGATCTTTAAAGATTAATTTATTGAAAAAAGATGGAAAAAGAATATAAAAAATAAAAAAGAGGATTGTCCCGCCTTCGAGTTTATTTAGTTTTATAAATTCCAAAGGATGAAAGTCATAAAAAATAAAAACAATATAACGTATTGAAAAGAAAATCAGGCTGAACACCATGGTCCTTTCGGTCAGGTAAAGGGTATGCGGCGTTTTGGGAAAGCCGTAATAATAAACCGCAACGCCTATTACCAGTACCATCACGAAAAAACTGAGGACATGAAACAGTTTTTCAACAAAATCTTTGCTGTTGAAGATTCTGATGTTGATTTTTTCTCTTATTTTAAAAAGCCTGGAGGGCATAGGTCGGGCTAACTGTTAATATCGATAAATTTCTGGATATCTCGGGTACTGCCGAAGACAACGATGTAATCGTTTTCATTGATAACGGTATCGCGATGAGGCACTCCTTTGATATGCTGTCTTTTAACAATCTCATCCCCATCTTTTTCTTCCACTTCGTTTTTAATGGTGACCAGATTGATATTGTAGGATTCCCGTAACTGAATAGATTCCAAAGTTTGTCCAATAACGGATTTGGGTGCTTTTATTTCTGTAATGGTATAGCCATCGGGCAAGTCAAGAAAATTCACAATGCTGGGATTCAACAACCGTTCAGCAACTACTGCCCCTACGGCATATTCGGGCGAAAAAATTTCGGTCAGCCCCAGTTTTTCCAAAATCAGCCGGTTTACTTTCCCTTTTGCCCTGACAATAATTCTCTTGATTTTTAATTCGATGAGGTTGACGGCAGTAAGCAGTAATTCTTCGAAATCTTCTCCAATGGCAATGACTACAGCATCGTAGTTTTGAATGTTTTGTGAGAGCAATGCCTTTTTATCGGTTGCGTCCAAAGCCACGGCATAAGCTACATCGTTGGCAATGTAATCTACTTTCTCCTGACTTTTGTCGATAGCCAGAACTTCAGCCCCTTTCTCCGAGAGCGTCCGTGCAATGGCTTCGCCGAATTGTCCTATTCCGATAACAACAAACTGATTATTAGACATCATTTCGCTTTGTTTAATGCGACAAATGTAAATAAAATAAAGAATTTTTGTTCCTGCAATATTATTTAGAAAGTTTTTAAGAGTAAAGAAAGGTTTTTTTTATTCTTTTTCGGTCGTTTGAAAAGTTATTTCAAACAACAGCTTTTGACAAGGAAAACAAAAGTATACACAGGGGAGGTCGCTGTTTTCGGATCAGGTGATCTCCAATAAATCATGGGCATTCACAAATAATATATCCCCGATTTCATCATATCCTTCAAAATGTTTTTGGCCTTTTTGTTTCAGTTGGTCGTTGTAAAAACCCACAATGGTAAGCGCAGCCTCCGAAGAATATTGTGCCACAAGTGTCCTGAAGTTTACCTCCGGATCTTGTTCGATAACGGTTATATTATTTTTTGAAACAGGCAGCCTGCCTTCGAGCACGAACCGGGCAATGTTTTCCCGGGTTTGTTCTATTTTGTTTTTCGGTGACAAGGTAAAAAGGCTAATGCTGGCATTTTTCCAGGCCGGATGACCCAATATGACATAACTGAGCAAAATCATCAACCGCTCGTTGTCTCTGTTTAAATCACGTATCCAGATATGGATACCGTTAATGTAATTGATATTTCTCATGGAACTTCCCAAAATACAAATATCAAAATCACCGGCCTGTACCATCCTGAGGTTTTCGATAATTTGCGGAAGTTGATCTGGTTGGTGTTTGTCGTATTCAAAGATAACAATATTGTTTTCTACACCTGAAATACCCGGAGTTTGTATGATTTGCGCAATGGCAGAGGTATAAGAAGGGGAAATAATAGTGTCCACTATCATGTTGCCTACTGTTTTGTTAGCTTTGGCAATCAACCGGTTCATAATTTTTTTTGCTTCCTGATGTGTTTCACGAGAGTAGTATCCCTGTATGTAGTGCATATAAGTACCAAATCCATGTGAATAAGATATCCAGTTGAGCAAATCAAAAATTTTGTCCCGTTCAAAAGTGTCGGAAGAGATACAAATAGCCGAAGGGCGCCAGGTTCTTTCAGCCAACGTACCGCTTTGCAAATAAACGATCAGCTTGCGGCTGATTTGAAAGATAACCCCATGAAAGATATTTTCGATTCCTCGTCTTTCCTGGTGTGTACGTTTCATCCAAAAATACAGCATAAAAATAGCTACCACCGAAATAAAAGCGTACAAAGGGTTCATCAGGAACATCAAAGTGGTGGCAAAAATGAAACCGGCCAGTGAGAAATACCATTTTGACTGAAAAGTGGGCCGGTAGGAAGGATCGGAACCAAAATGGTTGAGAAAAGAGATCAGGTTCATGGAAGCGTAAGTGATCATAAAAAACATGGATATGATCTTGGCCACAGCATCAACACTACCCATAATAACGAATACCAAAGCCAGCAATAAAGTGAAAAAAGTAGCATTTTGCGGATCGTTGGTTTTCCCTTTGCCTTTGGCCAGTACCTTGTTTATTTTTTCTGTAGGAAATGAGTTGTCAACAGCGATGGCCTGCAAAGTACGGGGGGCGACCAGAAAAGAACCAATAGCGCTGGAAATGGTGGCTGCTGCCAGGCCAAGCGGAATCAGTATCCATCCGAAAAGAGCAATTTTGCTCATAATCAAAGGGTGTGAGACAAGGTCTTGCGGGGTAGCCGAAGCATTCAGTTTGATGACAACAAATACATAAATAATCATTCCTGTAATGGTAGCCCATAATGTGCCGCGCGGAATGGATTTTTGCGGGCTTTTTAAATCGCCGGACAAACCTACGCCGGCATCCATTCCGGTGAAAGCCGGAAAAATAATAGCCAGCATAATAAACAGCTGGTCAGTATTACGTAATGGCGCCGTTGCCGTTGTGGCCGAAGACATGTCAGATACGGGATGCCCCAGAAAAAATGCCAGTAAGGCCAGCAACAAAATGGTTACCACAACATACAACATTTTAATCCCTATGTTGGCACCTTTTTTCCAAATGATAATGCCGAGGATGATCAATGTGGAGATACCAATGGCCTGTTTGGGGATAAAAAAGTGATAATGGGCCTGGATAAATTGGATTAGCGGGGTAAATGCCTCCGTAAAAGCAATGATGTAAAAAGCAATACTGATAGCCTGGGACAGATAAAGTGATATGCCAATGGTGGCCCCGATATTTAACCCGAAAGAGCGGGAGATCATGTAATACTCACCTCCCCCTTCTACCTTTTGGTTAGTGGCAATTTCTGAAATGGCCAGTGAAGTGGGAAAAGTAACCATGTGACCGATGACAATGATAATCAGAACACCTGCCAAACCGACAGTACCTACAGCCACCCCGAAACGTAAAAATAAAATGGCACCGAGAATGGTGGAAATAGCAGTAAAATAAACAGGTGCTGTTCCCATTGTCCTTTTTGTTAACCGCGAAGTAGTTTCTTTCATGGTCACTAATTTTTTCTTAAAATTTTACATAACCTGTTTATTGTTTTTCTGATTCCCTGAGTTGTTTTTTGACAGGGTGATCTTCAGATAAAAGGATTTGTAACACCTCCTCTGTGTATTCGGCTTTGAATGTTTCATAGAGGGTTTTCAGGGGAAGGTCATCATATATGCCGCGGTCGGTCAGGTATTCCATGTGTGGCTTACCGGATCGGTCGTAATAATGGAAAACAGCATCATGTTTTCCATCAAATTCCACAGGGACAATATCATGTTTTTCACAAAGTTCCAAATCAAAAGCGGGGGTGGCTTTCAGCCATTTATTATTAAGATAAAGCAAGCTGTAACCGTGCCAGAGGTAAACATTGGTTTTCAGTATCTCGGTAATAAGTTTGGGACTTTGATGGTTGCGAACATCGGTAAATCCCAGTTGTGCCGGTATTCCTGCTGCCCGGCAGACGGCAGACAACAGAATGGCTTTTCCCACACACCAGCTAAAGCCTTTTCGGAGAGTGGTACTGGCCCGAAGTCCGATTACCGACAGGTCAATCTGATAAGGGTTATAACGGATACTGTCCCGTACAGCATAATAAAGTTTGACAGCTTTTTCGCGGGGGTCGGAAAGCCCGTGGATAGTTTTTTCTACAAAAGCCTTCACATCAGGATGGTCAAAATCCAAAAAAGGCGTAGGTTGTAAAAACTTGTCCATACATTCTTTCTTTTTTTTTCAAAAATAGGCTTTTTTACAAATTATCCGGCAAATAAAAGTCATAAAATGTAAAAAAGGCTGTCCGGAAATTGAACAGCCTTTTTTTAAAATTCTCCCGGAAAGAATTATTTCCAATAATAAAAGGAAGTACCACCGAGTTCCTGTTCTATTTCGAGCAGACGGTTGTATTTTGCCAGACGTTCGCTGCGGCTGGCAGAACCTGTTTTCAGGTGTCCGCCATCCATAGCCACGGCAAAATCGGCCAGGAAACTGTCGGTTGTTTCGCCCGAACGGTGTGAGATAAAATAGCGCCAGCCGGCATCGCGGCACATACGCACGGCTTCGATGGTTTCGCTTACCGTACCGATCTGGTTCAGCTTGATCAATGCGGAATTGGCAGTTCCTTCTTTAATGCCGCGGGCAATGTACTCGGTGTTGGTAACAAAAATGTCATCGCCAACCACTTCAATTTTATCGCCAAGACGTTTGGTAAATTCTTTAAAGCCTTCCCAGTCGTTTTCGCCCAAGGGGTCTTCCCATAAAACGATAGGGTATTTTGAAAGCCATTCTTCAGACAGTTTAATCAGGCCGTTGCTATCCATTTTGCCGGCCCCTGACCACTTCAGGTCGTAATGGTTCTTGTTGTCAGTACAAAAAGAACTTGCTGCATTATCAATGGCAATGGCAATGTCCTTTCCCGGTTTATACCCGGCTTTTTCTATAGCCTGTATAATGGTTTCAACAACATCTTCGTTGCTGTCGAGGTTGGGTGCAAAACCACCTTCATCACCTACGCCTGTGGAAAGGCCGCGGTCTTTTAAAATCCCTTTTAGTGTGTGAAACGTTTCGGCTACATAACGCAGGCCTTCGCGGAAATTAGGTGCACCAAGGGGTACGGCCATGAATTCCTGAATGTCCACACTGTTGTCGGCATGGGCTCCGCCGTTGAGG
>JALUYM010000323.1 GCA_027018745.1 Bacteroidales bacterium
TCTGCAATGTTGGAAGCAATAGAAACAGATGCCCGTTGAAGCTGTGAGGAAAGTCCGAATTTTTCATTATTGGGGAATTGACTGGTAAGTAAATAAACTTCTTTCGTATATTCTACTGAGCGCTTCCAAACATCTAAATTCCTAAAATTTCTCACTCCTTTAATACTATAATTTTATAACCAACTTGCCCAAAGCCAAAAGCTAAAGGCTAAAGTTTAAAGGCTAAAGTATAAAGAGTATTGTTTGTTTCTGTTTATTGGTGTAATCTGTATAAAATTTTTGTTTTTCAGAATGTTTTCTTTCGCCATTTTTCATTTTTCGTTTTTGCGGTGTTACCTTTAAACCCTCGTCTCGCCGCAGGCTTTACAGAACCTAAATAATGAATAAATGCCTATGCAATCTCGTAGATGATGCTATTTGGATGCTCCATTTTTTTGGATGCATTTAGTACTTCAATAGCCACAATGTTACCTTTGTCATCATAATCAATAATAACATCCTTTTTATCCTCACCGCTTTCTTGTATCTTATCCTCTGAAAACCGGATATAAAGTACATCTACCTCTTTATCATATTTTATCTTCATACTTTTCGATTTTTGATGTTTTATATGCCGTAATTATTAACGCGGGCTTTTTACAAATATTGACAAATATACGATAAAGATATCTATTTCCATTTTCATCATACACTTTTTGATAAACGGTCAAACAACCGTCATGTTTTATGATATCGTCGGGGTCATCAATTACATCTGCTACTTTCTCTTTAGAAATACTTCTTTTGCTAATTTGTTCATCTGCATGTTTAGAATATCTGTAAATCATAAAACAGCTATGTTTAGTTCATGTTTACCATTTTGTTTCATCAGGTTGCTGTTTGTCACCGTAGTACGGTTGGTTAAAATGAAAAATGAATAGTTAAAGATGAAAAATGTTAGCGTCTGTTGTGTAGTGGGTTTGTGGTAGTTTTGGCAGAAAAAACCTATTTCTGGTCCAGCAGTATTTCAGTGAGACGTTCTTTGTTCATTGTATTTTCTTTCGTTATAAAAGAAAGGTTTTGCTTCAAATAATCCTTTACGCTTGTTTCCAGTCTCTTTTTAACCGTCTCCCAGCGTAAACCCGGTTCGGATACAAGTACCGGCCAGTCACTGAAATCGATATCATCGAAATAAACAAGGCTCTTTAAAACGGTTAATTCATTATATTGTGTATATTTTTCTTTGTAAAATCCAATCATTTGCTCCAGGGTAAACTTTTGCAAAAGATAAAATATATCAGTAAAGTCCTTAACCCTTTGTCCGCTGACAGCAATGGCATTGAGTTTCATAGCTGTAATGTCCTGCAACGCCAACATTTTTATTCCCTCTTCTATAACGGGTTTTCAAGCAATTGTACCGCATCAAAGCCAAAATCGGAGAACAGGTCGATGTCTATCGATTTTCTGTGCCCCAGTTTCAGGGCAAGCGCAGTGCCCCCCACAAGAAAAAACCCCTGTAAATAAGATTTGGATTGCAGGTTACTTAGAAGTTTCCGTGTTGCTTTATCGACTGTTTCCGTGAATAACATTTGAATTTGTTCCTGGGGACATGAAATACCAAAGAAAAAAAGGCGAGCGTTTTAGAATCTATGTAGTTAAGATTACTCAGTATTTTAAGTACCTCTTTTTTACCGTAATGTTTCAGTAATAAATTTATTTCCTGCAAGTTGCCCAATGTGGCTGTCCTTTCAATAATAAGCCTTTTGGAACGGGTTTCGTCAAGGGTATTGTAATCAACATCCCAAAAGTATGTTTTATTGATTTTATGTAAAAAAGAAGCGCTCATTGGTTTGATGTTCAATGTTTTAGGCCTTTGCGAAATACAGAAGTTCTTTTTTAAAAAGATTGCCTGCCTGGTCTGGCAGACGGGCTTCGCGCTTACGCATTAAGCCTTCGCACTGTGCTCGCAATGAACTGTGCTAAAATTCAACATTCTTCACTCGCTTCCCGCAAGGCTTATGCCGGTCCGTTCAGAATGACAACGGAACCGAAAAGGAACGGGTGCTTTTCCGGGATATTCCCGCCTGAACGCCAGGGTATTGGCTGTTGGCTATTGGCTGTTGGCTATTGGCTGTTGGCTGTTGGCTATTGGCTGTTGGCTGTTGGCTAATAGCCAAAGACTAAAGGCCAAAAGCCATTATAGCTTAAACACCTTCTCTGACTTCTTATCCACCATATTTCGTAAATCCACGATCAATTTCGCATGCTTTTTAATGAAATCCACATCAAAATCTTTATGGTTGGTGGTGAGGACAACGCAATCGGCATTTTTCAGAGTTTCTTCTGTCAGTTCCACTGAATCAAATGTCCTGCCGCCGGGAGTGCGGGTATGCGGGATGTAGGGGTCGTGGTACGAAACCAAACCGCCTTTGTGGGCGGTGATGTCCATAATCTCCAAAGCCGGCGATTCGCGTTCATCGTCGATATTGGGTTTGTAGGCCACGCCGAGGAACAAAATATGGCTGCCGTTGACCGCTTTTTTCTGGCTGTTGAGGGCGGTGGCAATCTTAATGTACATATAATGAGGCATTCTCATATTAATGTGCCCGGCCGTGTGGATCATGCTCAGATCGAAGTCGTACTGCTTGGCGATGTGTTCCAGGTAAAAGGGGTCCAGCGGAATACAATGGCCGCCGATACCGGGACCGGGATAAAATGCCTGAAAGCCGAAAGGTTTGGTTTTGGCAGCTTCGATGACTTCCCAAATATTGATGTGCATCTTACCGGAAAGCAGGGCCAGCTCGTTGATGAGGCTGATATTTACCAGCCGGTAGGTGTTTTCCAGAATTTTCACCATTTCGGCCACACGGGGCGAACTGACCTTGTGGATGTTGTCGATGGCTTTTTTGTACAGTGCTTCGCCGATTTCATAACCATCTTCCGTCAGGGCGCCCATCACCTTGGGGGTGTTGCGGGTATGGAAGTTTTTGTTGCCGGGGTCCACGCGTTCGGGGGAATAGGCGAGCCAGAAGTCTTTGCCGTGTTTGAAGCCATTGGCTATTGGCTGTTGGCTTTTGGGTGTTGGCTGTTGGCTTTTGGCCAGGGGGTTTTGTTTTGAGGATTCTTCGATGAGGGGCAGCATGAAGTCTTCGGTGGTGGTTGGGTAAGTGGTGCTTTCGAGGCTGATAAAAGTGCCGGAACTCATGTTACGGCCAATATCGGTACAGGCGCTTTCGATGTAGCTCATGTCGGGTTTGCGGAATTTGTCGAGCGGGGTGGGCACGCAGATAATCAGGGCATCGCATGCGGCCATTTGGGAAAAATCGGTCGTGGCTTTCAGGTTTACCTTGTCCACCACTTCGCGCAGGACAGCATCGCGAATGTCACCGATGTAATTTTCTCCGTTATTTATTTTGTCAACTTTCTCCCGGCTTTTATCAAAACCGATAACGTGGACGCCTGCTTCGGCGAAATTCACCGCCAGCGGCAGGCCTACATAGCCCAGACCGATGATACCGACGGTTTCTTCGTTGTTATTGATCTTCTGAAGAATTTTTTCTGTGTTATTCATAAAATATCGGGTATAGATAATTTCAATTAAAATCCGGTTGATTCTGGTTTGATGCCTGCGGCATCAGCTTTTTTTTCCAACGAATTTCACTAATTTCACTAATTTTTTGTCCTGCTTTTATTCCGATGACAGAAAACCCTTTGTACCTCTTTGTGGCCGGCCTTGGTGTCTTTGTGGTAAAAAAGTTTCCTGGTTTTTGGGGAGCTGTAATTCAACCTTTCAGGTCGCTGCAGCACAGGCCACGACCGACCTGAAAGGTTAACCCGGTCTGAAAGATTAAAATTATTCGCTTTGTTTGGGTTCTTTGGTGGCTGCCGGAATTTTGGAAGCGGAATCCAGTGCTTTTATGGCAATGTCTTTCACTGTCTTTTCGGAACTGTCTGCTTTCTGGGAAAGCTGTTTGATCAGGTTGTCCTGCTCTTTAATTTTAGCTTCCAGCGTTTGGATAGTTTGTTCAAAAAGCTTCAGCTTGCCTTCGGTTTCTTTGGCCAGCAACTCTTTTTCAAATTTGTACTGGGTCTGCAACTCTTTCGTTATCCTGTTTTCCGTTTCTTTCACTGCTTTTTCCAGTTCTTTGGGGAATTGTGCCATCTGATCCCTTAACGTCGCCAGTTCATTTTCCGCCCCGGCAACAGCTTTTTCCCTTTCCGAAATTTCCTTTTCAAAAGCTGTCTGCCTTTCTTTCAGTTCGCGTTCCTGTTCCTCTTTTTTCAAAATATAGGCATCCTGCTCTTTTTTGCGGGTTTGTTTCAGGTTGTATTGATATTCTTCCTCTTCGCGGGTACGCTGTTTCTGTTGTTCTTCTTTTTCCTCTTTCAGCTTTTGGGTCATCTCTTTTTTTTCCTGTTCCCAAACCACTTTTTGGTTTTTCATTTCCGCTTCGAAAGCTGCTTTTTCCTGTGCCATTTTTTCTTCAAATTCCTTTTGGCGGCTGGCCATCTCCTCTTCAAAGGATTTCTTCTTTTCCTCCTGTGCAAGCAAAAGGGCAGCCAGCGTATCCGCATTGGCAGAAATTCCGTACAGGTCTTCCAGGTTTTTCTTTTCAATGGCAATGGCTTCCTGAATTTCCCGGAGCTGTTCCTTTTCCGAAAGCAGGTTTTTTGCAATGGTGTCCAGCGTCTCGCCGATTTTCAGTTTCAAGTCGGCAATGCTTTTTACGATACCCTCTTCGGTTTTGGCTGTGGCAGAAGCCACTTTTTTCTTCTCTTCCCTTTCCTGATGGATAACTTTGGGGTTATCGGCTTTTCTGGCTTCTACTTCTTTAAGCAATTCTTCGTAAGCCTTCAGGATTTGGGCTTTGGTGTTGGTGGCGCTTACTTTCTGTGGCATAACAGTAGTTTTATGGTTTAAAAAATAATTTTTTCAATCTGACATGTTTGCTGGCACTTTCGGCATCAGCTTTTTTTCAACGAATTACACCAGTTGCACTAATTAACTGTTTTCCGCCAGCGGAAAACCTTCGTGTAATCCGTGTAATTCGTTGGCGTATTTCTATCGGTTATTGGTTGATGCCTGCGGCATCAGTTTTTCTGCCAACGAATTGCACTAATTTCACGAATAATATTGAAAAGGCTGTTAATGTAAAAGGCGTTTATATTCACCCTCGCCCACGTTTGAAACGTGGAGGAGAAGTGTGTTACGATTCAACCTTTCAGGTCGCCAGCACACAGGCATCGTTCGACCTGAAAGGTTTACCGCAAGATTACTCTTTCTCATCCCATTCTTTTTTTACTTTTTGCAGATATTCTTTTCCAAAGACCCAGCCTATTCCAATGATAATCCCGATGAAAGTCCAAATAATCAAAATTAGAATACGTTTGGGTTTATACCGTAAAGAAGGAACGGTCACCGGCTGGATAATGGAAAAAACAGGCGTTTCCTGTTTGACTTGTATTTTTGCCTGTTCGAGTTGCTGTGCCAAATTGGAATAGACACCAAAGGCAAGCTGGTATTCATTTTGGAGACGTTCCTGCTGCGCTTGGGCAACAGCTGTACTGACATTTCTGTTTTGGTCCATAAAACGTGCCAGCCGGTCCTGTGCTTCTTCAAACTTTTTCTTTTGCACATCATACCGGCCCTGGATAAAGTTCAGCTGGGCCTTGGTTTTTTTAATTTTATAATTGATGATAAACTGCTGCAACAGTTGCTGTGCCCGCTGCCCGAGCTGGGCTGCTGCCAGCGCCTGCGGCATAATGGCCGTCAGGCTGACATTGCCTGTTTTGTTGTCCACATTTACATAAACTGTTTTTTTGAGTTGTTTGACCAGTTGTTCCTGTTTTTTTGTCAGCCAGATCAGCCCGCTGGTATCCGCTGCTGCATTTGCCCTGCTCTTTTTCTTTGCAAAAATGGCTTTTTTAATTGTTCCCGGCAGACCGATAGTATATTTTATGATATTTCCCAGAATACCCGTTTTATAATACTTTGTAAAATAATCATAATAGGTTACCGGGTGGTTGATCCCCTTGATGGTCAGTTTCGTCTGCAACAATGCTTTTTGGAAAGGGATGCTCTGCACAATTTCAGGATAGACCACCGGGCTTAGTTCGGAACCGCCGCTCACATTCAGGTTTACGCCGGCCATGGCTGCCAGCGAAGAGAGTCCGCCGAGTTTGCTTTTTCCCCCCACCTGGGGCACCATCACAGTGGTAACACTGTATTCCACAGGGGTAAAAAGGGCCACCAGCAACCCCAGCACCATAAAAATAATGGTGATTTTTATGACCGTTTTTCTGCTATTCCAAAGCGTTTTGGCCAACTGTATCAAATCTATTTCATCTTCTTCCACCGGCTGCTGAGGCAGAAGGGGAGTGTTTTGGTTTTCAGTCATAATTTATTAAAAGTTTAAAGTTAACAACTGTAAGAATGAAGGGGCGAAGTTGAGAAATTGCGAGGGAGAGAAAAAGAGAAGTTGCAAAGGGGCGAAGTTTAAAAATTGCGAGGCGGAGAAAAAGAGGGAGATTAAAAAGTCCATTCGCAATTTCTCCCTTTCGCAACTTCATTTTCCTCCTATAAAAAAGTTACTTCCTGAAAATAGCTACCAGCGAAACGGAGATGGAAGCGAGGACGCTGGCAAAGCCGAGTATTTTAGCTGTTGTATCGCGATAAGGTTTTTTAGGCTTTTTCGGTACAACGATCTGGCATCCGGGTTCGATTTTTCCAAACCTTGTGGCCGTGGTCCCATTAGCATAAAGGATGTATACTTTCGACTTTTTGGCATCTTTAGAATAACCTCCCGATTTATGAATATACGACTTCAAAGAAAGGCCCTTTTCATAAAGCAGGCTCATGGGGTTCAATACAGAACCCACTACCCTTACCGTTTGTTTGATGGCCGGAACAGAAATAACATCCCCGCTTTTTAACACATAATCCTGGGGGCCGCCGGGGTGTTTGATAATATTCTGCAGTTGCAGTTCTACCAGGGTTTGGTTTTGCTTGATCTGAGCCAGTTGTGCCGAATCAATCTTCATGGTGGTATCCGTTGCTGCCAAAGCCAGCAGTTTCTGCTTTTGTGCCTGGCTTTGTTTGTTTATTCTCTTTAACGTGGCACCAGGGGCATAGGCATATTTTGTCAGTCCGCCGGCACGTTTTAACAAATCTGAAACCCTTTCCTTTTTTGAAGTGATCGTATAAGAGCCGGGAAATTTCACTTCTCCTTTAATGGTTACATTTTGCTGGGGGGTATATCCCGGGGCCCGACGGATAAACACATAGTCATAAGGTTTGAGTACAAAACTCCCTTTCCCTCCTTCAATTTTCAACGATTTATCTATTTTTAAAGAGTACACCGTGGCCAGTTTACCATTGGCTTCAGCCGCTTGTTTTTTTGAATTCCGGCGGGCTACCTCCACATACGAGCCGGAGGCGCCCGGTTTAAAGCCCTGTGCCAGGAATATCAGATCTTTGATTGTCATGTTATCGTAATAGGGATAACGTCCCGGTTTTTGTACCTGGCCTGAGATATTCACATAACGGGGTTGGCGCATGGAAAAAATAGTATTGATGATCACCGAATCTTCCCTTTGCAAAAGGATCTTTGTTTTGTGTTGCAGTACATCATCCACATCAAAAGGAATTGCCTCTTTGGTCAGGTCTTTTTTCTCACGAATGATCAATCCGCGGTTGGAATAGACATCCTGTTTTACCCCGTCGGCTTTGGCAATCAGATCGTTAAGGGTCATACCGGGCGTAAGTGCATACGCTCCCGGGCGATAAACGGCACCGTTGATGAACACCCGGTTGGTATACCGGTTCAGGACAGCTCCGGCGGTTACCACGTCGCCGTTCTTCATAACAAAAGTACCAAAATTCTTTTCGTTTACATCAACAATTTCTTTCTGTTTGTCAGTCATTCTGTTCACAGACACCATGGCCCGGTAAGCGGAATCGGTAAATCCTCCGGCATAACGGATCAGGTCTTTCATGGTTTCTCCTTTTTTCAATTCGAAATATTTATCCCGTTTAAACTGTCCTTTCGTTTCCACCCGTTCAATATAAGGAGGGATAAAAATTATGTCCTGATCGCGCAGCCGTGCATTTCCACTGGTATTTCCGTTGACTAAAAAATCGTACACATCAATGGTTTTAATCGTTTTATTGTTCCGTATAAGTTTGATATCACGGAAAGAACCATTTCTGTTCGGGCCTCCCGAAAGGTAAAGGGCATTAAAAACGGTGGCCGTGGCCGGCAGGCTGTAGGTACCGGGGGTATTGGCCGCCCCAACGATATTTACTTTAATAGCACGCAGGGCACTGAGGGTAACCGTTGCCCACGTATCAGGTTTGGCTTTGGTCAGGCCGCTGTATATCTCCGAAAGGCGTTTTTTGATCAATCTCCTGGCAGCATCAAAATTCATTCCTGCCACATAAATGGGACCTAAAGAAGGAATGTAGACAGCCCCCGATTTGTCCACCGTCAGCTGGTATGTCTGCTGGCTGGCGCCCCAGACATTGATGAGCAGGCCATCTCCGGCACCGAGAACATAGTTTTTCGGTGTCGGAAGGTTTATAGAAGGGTTGAAAGAAAGTTTTTTATTGTTAAAAAGATCATATCCAAAAATCTTTTGTGCTATGGTATCCACTTTCACCGGTGCCTTTTGAGAATAAGAATAGAGGAGGGAATCCCTTTTCAACATGGCAGAAGGTGTTAATGCAGCAGACCTGCCCTGCCCGGAAACTGAGGGCAATTGCTGAATACGGCTCATCAACTGATTAATCTGTGTTTGTGTAGCCCCTCTTGCTTTGGCAAGGGAAATAGCCTGGCTCATGGTAAGGCCACTGCTTTTAACTTTCTGGACAATAGCAGCAATCTGGCTGTCACTCAGGTTTTGGACGTTGGTGGTATTGATATTCTGTGCCATAACGGCCGTCGTCCCCAGAAAAACCAAGAGGATGAGAATTGTGATACTTCTTTTCATGAAATTAAAATTTTTTATGGTAAAAGCCAAAAAATTGTTAAAAATAATAATATTCCGGAAACTTTACATATTGAAATGCCACCTGCTCTGCTGGTGGTAATTTTTATTTGACAATGCCTGTTTTGGCATAAACAATTGAACGATGAAGATTAATCAGCCTGCGGCATCAGCTTTTCCTGCCAACGAATTGCACCAATTACATTAATTATTTGGGGTCTCGCTGGCGGGAAACCTTTCGTGTAATCCGTGTAATTCGTTGGAAAATTTCTTCGGACTATTGATTGATGCCTGCGGCATCAGTTTTTTCTGCCAACGAATTGCACTCCTGCCTGAACGACGCAGTCGGGCAGGAATTGCACAAATTTTTGTCCTGCTTTTATTCCGATGACAGAAAACATCTTTGTGCCCCTTCTTGGCAGGTTTTTGGAAGTTTTGGGCCAACCTTTCAGGTCG
>JALUYM010000324.1 GCA_027018745.1 Bacteroidales bacterium
TATTACCCTTTCCATTTTACCCTCTTCGTTGGGAACTTTTTTGGTGATAATTTCTATGGCACCATTGGGGCAGTTCAATTCGCAGATGCCGCAACCTGTGCATTGATGCTGGTTATTTTCGTCATGCGGCATGATTACTTCCCCTTTGAACCGCTCTTCCATTTTAAGGGTAGCCCGATTTTCAGGATATTGTTCCGTAACAATTTCGCCCGGGCTCACAAAATATTTTCCGGTAACCCGCATGCCGGCCCACAAGGTACGAACGCCTTTAAAAATATCGGTAAAGTATCTTATAACGCTATTCATCTCCGTTCATTATTTTTGATTAAAAATACCATCCCATCAACACGACAAAAGAAATAAGTACAATATTGATCAGGCTTAATGGTAAAAGGTATTTCCATTCAAGATTCAATAACTGGTCAATCCGCAACCGGGGAAAAGTCCATTTAAACCACATAATGATATAAATAATAAAAAAGGTTTTCCCAAAAAACCAAACGATAGACGGAATGTAATCCATTATCCGGTTAAAAGCCTCCCAATGACCAATATGCAGCGGCATCCAGCCTCCCAAAAACAAAGTGGCTGCAATTCCTGCTACGATAAACATGTTGATGTATTCGGCCAAAAAGAAAAAAGCAAATTTAATTCCCGAATATTCAGTATGGAACCCGGCAGTAAGTTCCGACTCGGCTTCGGCCAGGTCGAACGGGCCCCGGTTAATTTCGGCTGTACTGGCAATTAAATAAATTATAAAAGCAATAATGGCCGGAATCTGCCCTTTGAAAATCCACCATCCGTCAGCCTGGCTTTGCACAATGGTAGATAATTGCAATGAACCGGTATAAACAACTATGGCCAGAAGGGACAATCCCACAGAAAGCTCATAACTGACCACCTGGGCACCGCTACGCATAGCCCCGATCAATGAATATTTACTACTGCTGGACCACCCGGCAATAAGAATACCGATAACTCCCAGCGATGAAACGGCGATCACATAAAAAATCCCTATGTTAAAATCGATGGCCTGCAACCCTTTGGCAAAAGGCAATGCTGCCATGGCCATAAATGAAGCAATAATCACAATAAAAGGGGCCAGGTTAAACAGAAAATTATCTGCATTTTTAATCGGGATCAACTCTTTGGTAACCAGCTTAATCAGGTCGGCAATGGTTTGAAGGATACCCCACTTCCCTACCCTGTTAGGGCCAATGCGGTTTTGCATTACTGCGCAAACTTTTCGTTCAAGATATACCAAGAACAAGCCCAGCAATGCATAAAAAATTAAAAACAACAGGCCTATTAGCACCAACTCCGTTGCGACAGCAAGCCAAGGTGCCATGACGTTATGAAGACTATTGTCTATGTTTGCCGTCAAAGTTGAAAAACTATAAATATCCAGTATCATTTTTTCATTTTTATCGGTCAATATCAGGAATTACCAGGTCAAGCGATCCGCTAATAGCCACCAGGTCGGCAATCAACCCTCCTTTAGCCAAAGTATTCAGGACAAAAAGGTTACCGAAGTTGGGTGAACGAAACCGCATGCGATAGGGAAATTTCTTCCCATCGCTGACAATATAAACGCCCAATTCACCCCGCGCAGTTTCCACACGCTGGTAATACTCCCCTTCAGGAAGTTTAATGATCGGTTTCATTTTAGCAGTAAAATCACCTTCCGGAACATTATCTGCCACTTGTTCCAGGATATTCAAAGACTCCTCCATTTCTTCCATGCGCACAAGATAACGGGCAAAAGAATCTCCTTCATCGTGCAGGATTTCCTTAAATTTAATCTGGTCATACAAGCCGTAGGGAGCCACTTTACGAACATCACATTCAAATCCGGAACCACGACCTGAAGGACCGGTAACGCCATAGGCAATAGCAGTTTCACGCGACATTTTCCCTATTCCTTTGGTACGGTTATGGAAAATAACATTATCGGTCAGCAACTGTTTATATTCAGGCAGTTTTTTCCGAAAATATTTCACAAATTCCATGGTATGTTTCTGAAAATTAGGATGCACATCATGCATGAGGCCGCCTGGTGTATTAAAGCTGTGGAGCAAACGTGATCCGAAAGATTCTTCAAAAATGGCAAGGATTTTTTCCCTGTCGCGCATACCGTAAAAAAAAGCCGTCAGTGCACCGAGGTCCATGCCAAAAGCACTCCACCAAAGGTGGTGCGAGGCTATCCGGGTCAATTCATCAAGAATAACCCTGATATACTTAACCCTTTCGGGAACTTCGATTCCAAGGGCATTTTCAACAGCGAGACAGACTGCTTCATTGTTCATGTGGGCTGAAAGATAATCCATTCTGTCAGTCAAATGGATAACTTGCTTGTAAGTATCAGCTTCGCACATTTTTTCAATTCCCCTGTGAATATACCCGATATGTGGAACCAGTTTCTTAACGGTTTCACCGTTCAAAAATACTTCCAGTCTTAAAACCCCATGGGTCGATGGATGCTGGGGACCCATATTGACGACATAATCATCGTCTTCTTTTATGATGACATTATTAATTGTTTCTTCACTCATATCAGTTAGAGAGTTCAATAACATTTATTTCATCTTTAAAATCTTTTCGCAAAGGAAAACCATAGTCATCCTCTAAAAACAAACGTCGAAGGTCCGGATGGTTATGAAACCGGATACCAAACAGGTCAAAAACTTCCCGTTCATTAAATTCGGCCGTTGCCCAAACATCTGAGACTGTTTCTATCAGTGGCTTCTGGCGGTCTTCCAAATAGGTCTTTACTACCACCAGATCATGAGTTTGCGTGGACTCAAGATGGTAAACAACCATAAACTTTGTCAGATAATCAACAGCTGTAAAGTCAATCATATAATCAAAAGGAACCTGTTGGTTCTCGTACAGTTTTTGAGCTGTCTCATGCCATTTTTCCAATGGAACTACAATTTCAGGATATTGCTTTCCCTGTTCAACAGAAGCAAAGGGCAATAAATCGGTCAAAAAAGCATTTAACTCTACATTATTTTTCATGGGGTTTTTGCTTTTTATTATGTTTTTTCTTCTTTCCTGCTGCTATTGATTTTGCTTTTATTTTTCTCTGGAGTTGCATAACACCATAAAGTAACGCTTCGGGCCTGGGAGGACAACCCGGAACATAAACGTCGACAGGCAACACATGGTCCACCCCCCGGACAACCGAATAATTGTTATAATAAAAGGGCCCGCCCGAAACGGCACAGGCACCCATGGCAATCACATATTTCGGTTCTGCCATTTGGTCATAAAGCCTCTTTAAAACCGGTACCATTTTATGCACAATGGTTCCTGCTACGACAATCACATCTGCCTGGCGGGGAGTTGCCCTGTAAACTTCAATACCAAAACGGGCAAAATCATAACGGGATGCACCGGCAGCCATCATTTCAATACCACAACAACTTGTAGCAAAAGTTAATGGCCAAATTGAATTTGCCCGGCCCCAGTTCAACACATCATCAATGGTAGTTAAAAACACATTATTTCCCAATTCATTTAAGGCATCCAGGGTTTCATTGTCCCGGAAGTCTTCTTTCTTCATTGATTTGATTTTTATACCCATTTCAAAGCTCCTTTCTTCCATGCATACAAAAGTCCGAGGCCCAAAATAAAAAAGAAAATAATAACTTCAATGAACGCCCGCAGGCCAATACTTTTCATAACCACCCCCCAGGGAAAAAGAAAAACCGTTTCAACATCAAATACAAGAAAGATAATGGCAAACAAATAGTATCCAACATGAAATTGAATCCAGGTAGGCCCTTCAGTAGGGATACCACATTCATACGGTTCAAATTTCTGAAAATTGGAAGATCGTGGGGCCACAAGCGAAGCGAATACAATGCCACCCCCAACAAGGACAAGGGCAATGACAAAAAATAAAATTAATGATTCAGCGTTCATACAACTATTTATCTACATTTTTATATAAAAATATTTTGCAAATGTAAAATATTGTTCATTTCTACTAATACTTATTTTTAAAGATTTTTAATAAAAATAATTATTTATTTTAAGTCTAAATCAGTTAACAAATAACAAACTAATAATCAAACATATAAAAAATAATTAATAAGTAATTAATATAACTTTAACCGGATAAAGACAAAAAAATTCAAAGAAGAAACGGCCAAACATTATCATTCCAGGTTAAATTTTTTCATGCGCCTGTCCAGGGCCTGCCAGGTAATATTCAACAAAGCAGCAGCTTTCGATTTATTGTTTCCGGCCTGTTCCAGTGCCTTGAGAATAAGCCGGCGTTCATTTTCTTCAAGATCAAGACCTGTATTCTCTGTCGAAACAGAAAAAGTATCCGGAAGGCCTGAAGGTGAACCGGACAAATTGTTTTCTGTTTCATGACTGTGGGAAAGCGACAGCTGCCGGGGCAGGAGTTTATCTCCCTCACAAAGAATAACCGACCTTTCAATAATGTTTCGTAGTTCACGTACATTTCCGGGAAAATCATAATCCATCAATTTTTCCAAAGCATTTTTATCCATCTTTATGTTGGGTTTTCCAAACTGCCTGGTATACATTTTTAAATAATAATCGACCAGTGTGGGAATATCTTCTTTACGTTCGCGCAATGGCGGAATATCAATAACAAAAATGTTCAACCGGTGAAACAGGTCAAGCCGGAATTTGTTTTCATTGGCCAGCTTTTCCAGATTGGTATTAGAGGCAGCGATGACCCGTACATCAACCATTTTACTTTTTCGCGAACCGATTTTGCTTACCTTGCGTTCTTCCAATACACGCAACAGTTTGGCCTGCTGTGCCATAGGCATGTCACTAATTTCATCGAGGAAAAGTGTTCCCCCATCCGCAATTTCAAACCAGCCATCCTTGTCGGAATCTGCACCTGTAAAAGCACCCTTTTTGTGGCCGAAAAATTCACTCTCAAAAAGGGTTTCAGGGATAGCAGAACAATTGACAGAATAAAAAGTCTTGTCGCTGCGATCGCTGAGATAATGAATTCCATGGGCAACCAGCTCCTTTCCTGTTCCGCTTTCACCAAGGATAAGCACGGATGTATTGGGTGTTTGTGCCACCTTGTTCATCATGTTGATCATCTCTTTCATGGCCGGGCTGTTCCCGACAAGCCTGACGCCAATATTTTCGAGTAGTTTTTTGGAAAGGACACCCATACTTGATTTAACAGCGTGCAGTTCATTATTGATTTGAATGAACCTTTGGGTACGCACAATGGCTTTATAAATATCTGCCAGGCGGAAAGGTTTGGCAAAATAATCAATGGCCCCTTTGCGCATGGCTTCAATTACAGTATTCATATCACCGTGCCCCGAAATCATGATCACCTCGGTAAGGGGATGAAGTCGCTTAATTTTGGAAAGCAGGTCCAATCCGCTCATTCCGGGAAGGCGAATATCTAAAATAGCAATATCGGGCATGGTCGTCCGAACAATTTCCAATGCTTTGGCAGGTTGGTTGGCCGAAAGCACTTTGAATTTTTTATTTTTCAGAAATTCTCCAATTTCGTCCACCAACCGTTGTTCATCATCGACAACCAATATACTCAGTTTTTTATCCATAATTTATTCTTTCAAAGGTAATTGAACCAAAAACTCTGTAAAAGCATCTTCCCCTCCCCTGCTCACCACATCTATCAACCCGCCAAATTCTTTCACAATGCCGTAAGAAATAGAAAGCCCCAATCCCGTTCCTTTGTCTTCATCTTTTGTAGTAAAAAAAGGATCAAAAATTTTACTCAGGTTTTCCCGCGGGATACCCGTCCCGTTATCTCTGACAAAAACCTGACAAAAACCATTTTTTTGTTTGCACTGAATACTTATTTTCTTTTCATAATCTGTACCCGGACCTTTCTTTTCTCTTTCTTCAACGGCATAACGCGCATTGGAAAGCAGGTTCAGAAAAACCTGTTCCAGACGGTACGGGTTGCCCACCACGGTATACGACTCTCCCCCAAAATCAAGGTCGAGGTCAATTTGATGATCTTTCAACTGCATTTTTACCAACGACAACGCATTTTCAAGTACCTGCACCACATCTACATTTTCCTTCAACGATTCCTGTTGATCGCGTGAAAATATCCTTACATGCTGAATAATTTGATTAATCCGTTCGATGTCATTAAAAAGTACTTTCACTTTTTTTCTGATGTACTCTTCATCAATTCCACCTTCTGCCAAACGCATCATCATGT
This sequence comes from Bacteroidales bacterium, assembly GCA_027018745.1. Classification (GTDB taxonomy): domain Bacteria; phylum Bacteroidota; class Bacteroidia; order Bacteroidales; family F082; genus Sulfidibacterium. The sequence goes on from JALUYM010000324.1 coordinate 6,209, forward strand.
TGTCAAGACCCATAGAGATACTGCCAAGCGGCTGATTTACTTCGTGGGAAAGACCGGCGGAAAGTTCCCCGATATATTCCAGTTTCGATTTTTGCACCAGCAATTGTTGTTGCTGTTTTACTTTCTGGACTTCTGCCGCAACCCTTTCCTCCAGCTCTCTGTTCAGTATATTCAATTCATTCTCAGCCTTTTTACGTGCACTGATATCCGACACAAAAACCAAGCAGGCATCTTCTTCATCCCACAAAATATCATTGGTTTTAATTTCAGCCCATATAATTTTTCCTGAAGAAGAAATAAAACGGGCATCGATAAATTCTTCACCTGCCCTTTGTTGGGCAGAAGAAAGAAAACGGTCTATGAGAGGTTTGTCCTCTTCATGAACAAAATTCAACAGGCTGTTACCGATCAGTTTAGAAGGCACATTCTCAAAAATTTCAAGGATTTTCGGGTTTACCATAACAATTTTCCCTTCAATAATCAGGATAATTCCGTTGTTGGCATTTTCAAAAATTAAACGGTATTTTTCTTCACTTTCGCGTAATCGGGCTTCTGCGAGGCGCCGTTCCGTAATTTCTTTCTGCATCTCTTCGGTACGTTGTTTTACACGCTGTTCAAGGTGGGCATTTAATTCACGCAATTCGGTTTCCACTTGTTTACGATAAATGGCCGCCCCCAAATTATGCGCCAGGGTCTCCAGGGCACCAGTTTCCGATTCTGACCAAATACGTTCATTTTCACATTCATCAAGGCCAATAAACCCCCACCATTTTCCCTTTACAAAAATAGGCATGGAAAGAATAGAGATAATGTCCTGCTCCAACAGGACATCCCTTTCTATCGGATTTTCAAAATCCTTTACAAGCCCGTAAATATAACCGTTGTTCTGCATTACTTTTACCCACCGGACAAAAATGGGATTGTCAAAATACAAACGCTCCAGGGTGGGGTTATCGATTTCAGGTTTCACTTCCCTTTTCGTCCATTCATAAACTTGAGAAGTGTAAGGTTTTCCATTTTCATCTTCAAAATTTTGGAAAATATAAACACGTGATGCATCGGTAGCTTCCCCGATAAGCTGAAGTACTTTCCCTACCGAAACGCTGTTAAAACCTTCCTCGAAAAACACGGCTGTAACATGTGCCAGGGCCCGCAAAATAGATTCACTTTTCTTTTGCTCAAATTCGGCAGCCTGCCTTTTGAGCTCTTCCTCCCGTACTTTTTTGTCCAGTAATATTTCATTAACCTGTTCCTCAATGGTTTTCAGCAGATGCTCCGAATCTATAGGCTTCAGCAAATAAGCTTTCACCCCGAGTTCAATAGCACTCAAAAAATAATGCGGTTCACCAAAAGCCGACAAAATGATGATCCGGATATCCTTGACCAGTTCCCTGATTTTAGCAATCATGTCCAGCCCATCCATCACCGGCATACGCACATCGGTCAAAACTATTTCAGGTTTGTATTTTTTGAAAATTTCCAATCCTTCCAGGCCGTTGGAAGCCACGTAAACTTTTTTGAGGGAATACTCCAAAATTTTTCGGTAAATATTCCTCAGGGTGCTGTCATCCTCAACATACAATAATGAAACATTCAGTTTACTCATGGCTTTTTAAGGAGTTATTTTAATTTTTTTGACCGGCAAAAATGGAAACATTTAATTGATTACCAGGTGGTACCAATGGACATAACCAGTGATGCACATAGGCACAGTAAGGATTATAAGCTATATTAAAATCGATAATAGTATGATCTGACCGGGGGATTTTGATATTAAGATAACGGCCGTCGACGTAGGTTTCTTTACCGTTGGTCTTATCACAAAAAGGAACAAATAATTCCTTTTTATTAATCAGACCATGGATGTTTTCCATGCTCTGGTAGGCTGTCAGCCGGCAAAGCGTATCATGCACCCTGAATTTCAGGTATCCGTATGTCCTGTAAAGAAGTTTGCGGGAAGTATTAGTAGCCATTTTAAAAACTTTCCTGTTGGCATCAACCACAAAAACAGCAGGAACCCGATAGTCTAACCGCACAGGAAACCAGGCAATATGACGGAATACCCTGCCTGCTGGTTTGCCCAATGTATCTTTCAACTCCCTATCTGTTTTCCGGCGAAGACGGCGGATACTGTCCACATAAAGGCCTTTTTTCAACTGTCTTTCGTACACTTTGTAATCGGGATGAAAAAAAATCCAGACATAATTAAAGGCAACGAACTCGTTACTGACATTCCGAAAACCCTTGCTGGACCGCCACCAGTGTTCGGGATCAAAAGAACGGTCTGTGTCGGCAATGATACCTATTTTATATCCATCCCCGAAAGCCCTTTCGAACATTAAATGGGTACGACGGGCATGTACGCCCACCGAATAAATATTGAACGATCTCCCAAATTCGGGATGCTTTTGAAACAACATGCGGGTAGCCACAGCCGTATTGTATGTACGGTTCAAAGTAACCGACCGGGGTATAACAGCCTGATAAATAGTATCCCGAAAGCCATCGCCCTTCATGACTGCCGCTGAACCCTGGGCTGTATTTTTAAAAGTTACATAATCATGCCACCGGGTTATGGGCAAACCGGTAACTATCAAATGTTTATAATGATTCTTTTTATAAAAATTTACGGCATTTTTCAATGCATAATCTTCAATCCATCCCTCCACAACAAGGGTTTTGGCTTTGACAGGACGGTCCAACGACAACCAATGACAAACAGTGCCCATCCATATCCTGAAAAAAAGGACCGCCAAAAGCAACAAAACCAACCACCCGAAAAAAGTAAGACAGCGGCAATACCTTTTTGCAAAGAAACGAATCCTCATGTAAAAGTTGTTTATTCGAACATTTTTACTTTTGTCAAAAGTAATAAATTTCAAAGCGCACCAACAAAGTTTCCTCACGAATATATCCTGTTAAAAACACGATGACAGGAAAAAAGCCAAAGTAGCCGTTCTTAAGAAAACAGGCTGCATAAATGCATGCGTTTATATCAAAAACGGAAAAGTTCCGGTTTGGCTTTATATAAGGATCAATATTTAAAGGAAAATATTTTCCGTATTTATCACATACGTATTGTTTTTTTTTATCTTTGCCAGATTAAAAGGGTCCTTTTAATTTTTTCCTTATAAGGAAAAATCTCTGATGATTTGCTAATCTCAATTTAATCGAATGACCTTCTCAAAAAATAATAAACTTTAATTA
>JALUYM010000325.1 GCA_027018745.1 Bacteroidales bacterium
AAATAGAAAAATTTTGTCACTATCCGGTTTAGGCTCCGGTGGACAAACAGCATGGTTTTCCTTCAATACCGGTTTATGGACTATAAAAAAACCATCCCTGAAAAGATGGTTCTTATAATAGCAAAATATTTTATATAGTCTCTTTTATGGAGCAGGATACCTTTTGAAGATTTCATCCGAACGCATAAGGATATCAACGTACTGTGCCCTGCGATAAGCAAAGGGGTCTTTCACGTTTTTCATGGAAAGTTTGCCCCTGAAATCATTCAAACTTTTGTATTTTTTGTTAGCCATCCATATTTCCATGTCTTCCAGTATTTTCTGGATTTGTTTCGGGCCGTATTTGTATATGGTACTAACAACCTGGACAGTATCGGCACCGGCCATGATCATTTTAATTACATCCTCCCCTGTAAATATTCCGGTGTTGGCACAAATATCGCAATTGAGCTGATCATATAAAATTCCTGCATAACGTAATGGCAACAGGTTGTCCGACACGTTGCTCAGATTGTACGGGAAATGCATCTTCTCATTTTCAATATTGATGTCCGGTTGAAACAGGCGGTTGAACAAAACCAAACCGTCAATTCCTTTTTTATCCATTTCTTTGAAAACGTACAACGGATTGGTATAAAACGGACTAAGTTTGGCACTCACGGGAATTTTAACAGCTTTTTTTACCCCATCGATTACATCCAGTTCTTCTCTGATGATAGCCCTTCCTTCCATATCAAATTCGCGGGGGTTATTGTAAAAGTTCAGTTCCAGCGCATCGGCCCCGGCATCTTCCAGTTTTTTTGCCCATTCGTACCATGTGTCATCAAAAACGGCATTCAGGCTGGCTATAAGCGGGACGGTAACAGCTTTTCGTGCTTCTTTAAAATGCATGAGAAACTCATCGGGGCCAGCTTCATAAATATTCGGGGGAAAAATAGTGGTCATTTCAGCATTACGTTCCTGATATTCTTCTTTCATTTCTTCCATCTCTGATTGTTCAAAATTGATTTGTTCTTCGAACAATGATTTATAAACGATGGCAGCAGCTCCCGCCTTCTCCAGTAACTGAAGGGTTTGGAAGTCGGTAACCAGGTTGCTTGCCCCCACTATAACAGGGTTTTTCAATTCTAATCCAAGATATTTTGTCGTAAAGTCCATAATGAATTTTTTTAAATCTTTAAAACAGTAAAATTACATAAAATTACCTTCATCCTAAAAAGGCAGCTATGTGTAATCATTTTAAATTAGTTGGTACGGAGGTTCAACATTAGTAATTTAAAGATTAAATAACGGATAAATATTGTATTTTTGCCATTGAATTTTAAACAGGCTCTTTTTAAATGTAAAAACCTGAATATTAATTTAATAACTAAGGACGAAAACATCTGGTGAAACTGATTTTTTATAACAGATAATTAAATAATTTTAAATTTTAAATAAATGAGCGGAAAGAAAAAATTTATTACTTGTGACGGGAATTATGCTGCTGCCCATGTTGCCTATATGTTTAGCGAAGTAGCTGCTATTTATCCTATCACTCCCTCTTCACCCATGGCCGAATACGCAGACCAGTGGGCTGCTTTTGGTCGGAAAAATATTTTTGGTGATACAGTCAGAGTTGTTGAGATGCAGTCGGAAGGGGGTGCTTCCGGGGCTGTGCACGGTTCTTTGCAATCGGGCGTTTTGACCACCACTTTTACGGCGTCACAGGGATTGTTGTTGATGATACCCAACATGTATAAAATTTCGGGTGAACTGTTACCTGCTGTTTTTCATGTAAGTGCACGCAGTTTGGCAGCCCAGGCCCTTTCTATTTTCGGTGATCATAGCGATGTGATGGCTACCCGTAATACCGGTTTTGCCATGCTGGCTACCGGCAGTGTTCAGGAAATTATGGATTTAGCGGGGATCGCTCACTTTGCGGCCCTTCGCTCACGCATCCCGTTCCTTCATTTTTTCGACGGCTTTCGTACTTCTCATGAGATACAGAAAGTTGAATATTTTGAGGTAGATGACTTAAAGCATCTTTTCCCATGGGAAGACCTAAAGAGATTCAGGGATAACGCTTTGAACCCGGAACATCCGGTAACCCGTGGTACTGCCCAGAACCCTGATATTTATTTTCAGGCCCGTGAAGCTGCTAACCGGTTTTATACACCTATTCCTGATATGGTTGAAGAATACATGCAGGAAATCACCAAACTTACCGGTCGCGAATACCATCCGTTTACCTATTACGGGGCCAAAGATGCAGAATACGTTGTAATGGCCATGGGTTCGGTGACTGAAACCATCCGGGAAACAGTTGATTATCTTAATGCCCGGGGCGAAAAAGTAGGGTTGGTCATAGTTCATCTGTATCGTCCTTTTTCTAAGGAGTACATGATGAAAGCCATTCCTAAAACAGCCAAACGGATTGCTGTTCTGGACCGTACCAAAGAGCCGGGGGCCAATGGCGAACCTTTGTACCTCGATGTGAGGGAAGCCTTTTATGGTGTTGAAAACGAACCGACTATCGTTGGCGGGCGTTATGGCTTAAGTTCCAAAAATACTACTCCGGCACAAATTATTTCTGTGTTCAATAACCTGAAACAGAAAGAACCGAAAAACCATTTTACAGTTGGTATTGTGGATGACCTGACCTTTACTTCCCTTCCCATGTTGCCCGAGATCAGCATTTCCGATGAAGGAACTGTGGAAGCCAAGTTTTATGGCCTGGGCGCTGATGGAACTGTCGGAGCCAATAAAAATTCCATTAAAATTATTGGTGAGTCCACCGACAAATATGCACAGGCTTATTTTGCCTATGATTCCAAGAAATCAGGTGGTATTACCATTTCGCACCTTCGTTTTGGCGATAAACCGATTCGTTCCACTTACCTTGTCGTTACCCCTAATTTTGTTGCTTGTCATGTTCCTGCTTACCTTGGAAAATATGATATGCTTGATGGTTTGAAAGATGGAGGTACTTTCCTGTTAAACAGTATATGGGATGAAGAAGAAACCAAACGGCGTTTGCCGGATGACATGAAAAAATACATGGCTGAACACAATATTCAGTTTTACACTATCAATGCTACCAAAATTGCTGCCGAAATCGGATTAGGTACCCGTACCAATACTATCATGCAATCGGCTTTCTTTAAAGTTTCAGGGGTGATTCCTTACGATGAGGCTGTGGAAAAAATGAAAACTTTTATCCACAAAACTTATGGCCGTAAAGGGGAAGATATTGTGGAAATGAATTACCGTGCTGTGGATGAAGGCGGTAATGTAACCAAAATTGAAATTCCCAAAGAGTGGGCCGATATTGAAGTGAAAGAAAAGAAAGAAGATGACAGCGATGTTCCGGCTTTCGTTCGCGAAGTGGCCCGGCCCATAGACCATTTGAAAGGCGACGATCTTCCGGTGAGCGCTTTCAAAGGTCGCGAAGATGGTACTTTTCCTGCCGGGACAGCAGCTTACGAAAAACGGGGAGTGGCCGTTACTGTTCCTGAATGGCTTGCCGACAAATGTATCCAGTGTAACCAATGCGCCTATGTTTGCCCTCATGCTGCTATTCGTCCTTTCCTGGTAAACGAAGAGGAAGAAAAAAATGCACCCGAAGGTATGCAATTCCTCGAAACCAAAGGCAAACTGAAACCTTTAAAATACCGTATTCAGGTCAGTGTCCTTGATTGTACCGGCTGTGGGAGTTGTGCCGATGTTTGTCCTTCGCCCGAAAAATCACTGGTGATGGTCGATACCGAAACCCAGTTGAAAGAAGTGAAAAACTGGGATTACCTTATCAAGAACGTTACAGACAAAACACTGGAAGGCCGTGTGGATAAATTTGTTAGTGTGAAAAACAGCCAGTTTGCACAACCTTTGTTTGAATTCTCGGGTGCTTGTGCAGGTTGTGGTGAAACACCTTATATCAAATCTGCTACGCAGCTTTACGGCGACCGCATGATGATTGCCAATGCCACCGGTTGCTCCTCCATATATGGTGCTTCGGCACCGGCAACACCTTATACCGAAAATGCAGAGGGCAAAGGACCTGCCTGGGCAAACTCTTTGTTTGAAGACAATGCAGAGTACGGTATGGGCATGGCTACCGGCATTCGTAAAATGCGTGACCGTATTGAACGTTTCATGAAAGAAGCCATAAATGCCGGTACTTCCGACGAAAGGAAAGAGGCCTTTGAAGCCTGGATTGCTGCCAAAGACAATGGCGAAGAATCCAAAGCCGCTTCTGCCAAAGTGGTGGAAGTATTGAAAGGCGCCGATGATGAAGTGGCCAAAAAGATCATGGAACTGGAACAGTACCTGGTGAAAAAATCCATGTGGATCATTGGTGGTGATGGCTGGGCTTACGACATAGGATATGGTGGCCTTGATCACGTTTTGGCTTCGGGCGAGGATGTGAACCTGCTGGTTCTGGATACAGAAGTTTATTCCAATACGGGCGGTCAGGCTTCCAAAGCCAGCCAGACGGCAGCCGTGGCCAAATTTGCTACTGCCGGTAAAGAACTGCGCAAAAAAGACCTGGGTGCCATTTACATGACTTATGGTTATGTTTATGTGGCTTCTGTGGCTATGGGCGCTAATCAAAGCCAGTATTTCAAAGCTTTGAAAGAAGCAGAAGCTTATCCGGGGCCATCTATTATTATTGCTTACTCCCCCTGTATTGCCCATGGTTTACGTAATGGAATGAACCGTTCTCAGTATGAAGAAAAGCTGGCTGTTCAGGCTGGTTACTGGATCCTTTACCGGTATAATCCATTACTGGAAAAAGAAGGTAAGAATCCTTTGCAACTTGATTCCAAAGAACCAGATTTTGAAAAACTACAGGAATTTCATGATCTGGAAGTGCGTTTTACCTCCCTGAAAAAAGCTTTCCCCGAAAGGGCCAAAGAACTTCAGGAAGAGGCACTTCAGAATGCCCGTTGGCGTTATAATTTCTATAAACGTCAGGCTGAAATCGATTATTCCAAAGAAGACTAAAACAGAGATAGTCGTTATTTCTAATGAAAGCCGTTACCGGTGTGAGGTAACGGCTTTTTCTTTATGTGTTTGTTTGCCGGTACGGTTATTACTTATATTTGTAAAAATTTTTTGTTATGGATGGATTATATGGTTCTTCAAGATTTCCGAAAATCACCACCCATGTGCTTCAGGAAATGAAGCTGAAAGGGGAAAAAATTGCCATGCTCACCGGCTATGATTATTCCATGGCGCGTTTGCTCGATGAAGCAGGTATTGATGTTATTTTGGTAGGTGATTCGGCATCAAATGTTATGGCAGGACATGTGACCACACTGCCTATTACCCTCGATCAAATGATTTATCATGCTTCTTCGGTCATGCGTGCCGTTAACCGGGCGCTTGTGGTGGTGGACCTGCCTTTTGGAACTTATCAGGGAAACTCCAAAGAGGCATTGCATTCGGCAATCCGTATTATGAAAGAATCTGGTGCCAATGCCGTGAAACTCGAAGGCGGCGCCGAGGTGGTGGAATCCATCGACCGGATTTTGTCGGCAGGAATCCCCGTATTGGGGCATCTGGGGCTTACCCCGCAGTCGATCAACAAATTCGGAACGTATGTGGTACGCGCCAAAGAGAAGGAAGAAGCCGATAAGTTATTGCGCGATGCCAAACTGCTGGAAGAAGCCGGTTGTTTCGGGATTGTATTGGAAAAAATACCGGCCAAACTGGCAGCCCAGGTGACTAAAATGGTGAAAATCCCCACCATCGGCATCGGAGCGGGACACGAGGTAGACGGACAGGTACTGGTGCTGCACGACATGCTGGGCATCAATCAGGAATTTTCGCCCCGGTTTTTACGCCGCTACCACAACCTGCACGATGAAATCATCAAAGCTTTTCTGGCTTATATTCAGGATGTAAAATCACTGGATTTCCCCAACGACAAAGAACAATACTGATTTCTGCTTTCCTTTAGGTTTATGCGACCCCAAATTCCGCTGAAACAACGCATCCTGTACGAAGACAACCACCTGATCGCTGTCAACAAGTTGCCTTCCGAAATTGTGCAGGGCGATAAAACGGGAGATGAACCGCTGAGTGAAGTCGTAAAAAACTATCTGAAAGAAAAATACCACAAGCCCGGAAACGTTTTTCTCGGTGTTATTCACCGCCTTGACCGACCGGTGAGCGGTGTGGTGGTTTTTGCCAAAACAGGCAAAGCCCTCCGCCGGATGAATGAACTGGTCAAGCAACGGGCCATGCAAAAAACCTATTGGGCCATCGTAAAAAACAAACCGTCGCAGCCTGAGGGAAAACTGGTGCACCACCTGACGCGCAATACCACGAAAAACAAATCTTTTGCGGGCAACACACCACGCCCCGGGAGCAAAGAAGCTGTTTTATCCTACAAGCTGCTGGCCTCTGGCGAAAATTATCATTTGCTGGAAATTGACCTGCATACCGGAAGACACCACCAGATCAGGGCACAGCTTTCGGCCATGGGTTGTCCCATAAAAGGGGACCTGAAATACGGCTTTCCGCGCAGCAACCCCGATGCTTCCATCAGCCTCCATGCCCGGAAAGTGAGTTTTGTCCATCCGGTGAAAAAGGAAAGAATTGAAATTATTGCCGACCCGACAGCCGGTATGCTGTGGCAATATTTTTTAAAAAAAGTGAAATCTTAATTAAATAGCAGAAAAAAGTGAAAGAGTACACCAAAAAACGGGAATATTCACCCACTGAAGAGCGGCTGAACATCTGGTCGCACGGCTTGGGTTTTTTGCTGGCCATTCCGGCCACGGTGATGCTCATTGTTAAGGCTTCGCTGCACGGTGATGCCTGGCAGATCGTCAGCGTGAGCATTTACGGCGCCAGCATGATAACACTGTACCTCGCTTCCACGCTTTATCATTCGGCCAGAGAACCGGAACGGCGCCACAGGCTCAATGTCTTCGACCATGCTTCCATTTACCTCCTCATTGCCGGCACCTACACTCCGTTTTTGCTGGTTACCCTGCGCGGTCCGTGGGGATGGAGCCTGTTTGGCGTAATATGGGCAGCAGCCATTGGCGGCATTATTTTCAAGATCTTTTATACCGGAAGGTTTGATGTGGTTTCCACCATCGCTTACGTGGTCATGGGCTCCATAGTACTGATTGCCATTAAGCCTTTAATTGCTAATCTTTCGTTACCCGGACTTTACTGGCTGCTGGCCGGGGGTATCAGCTACATCATAGGGGCTGTTCTGTACCTGCAATACAAAATGCCTTTTCACCACGCTATTTTTCACCTCTTTGTGCTGGGCGGCAGTGTCTGCCATTACATTGCCGTTTATAGTTATGTATTAAAGTAATTTATCCTTGAAATTCAGGATATTCCGTTCCTCCCCGGCTTCCCATTCGGCCCGGATAGCCGGGAGTTTTTCCCGGAGTTTCTTCAAACTTTCGGCGATGGTGGCATCGTTCATCATGATGCAGACAAACTGTTTTTTCATACGTTTTACGTTGGGGCCGAAAACTTTGGAGACGAGTACCTGTACCCCTCCCTGCCTGAGCAACCGGCCAATGCCTTTGGCCTTTTCGGGGTCGGCATGTTTTTTCTCCTCCGGGGATGTGTTCTCGATCCGTTTCTGAAAAACAGTTTCCTTTTCCGAAATTTTATACACATCAAAAAAACGGGCATCGCCCGAATGTTCGTCCATAAAGGTTTTTCCGTCGTCGGTGGAAAATGCGGCAATGAATTCCATAGGTTTTATTTTAGCACAAAGATAATTTTTTTACCGTTTTTCTCATTTTGCATTTTTCTTTTGTAGCAAAAGGTTCATTCTTTTTGCAAACCACAGCGAAAGTTCCTTTGCCCCCTCCCGGTTCAGGTGGCCGGCATCGTGCCAATTGCTTTTTTTGCACAGGATAGCCTGCGGTGGTATCCATACTTGCCCGTACTTCATGTAGGTGGCAAACTCTTTCGGCTTTTTCAGCCCTGAACCGTAGGAGGGCAAAAACAAAAAAATCAGTTTTATCTTTTCATGCCGGCACAACTGATGGATGGCTTTCAGGTAACCCCGGGCAAAGGCCAAATGAAAATTGCGAACTGTTTTTGACTGTTTTTCCTTTGGCCTGCCTTGTTTTTGCAGGACTTTTTCGAGGACGGCAGGCGAAACAGTGTCGGAAAAAGCAGAGTGGCCAAAATTGCCGGTACGGACAGGCTCCTCATTTTCCTTTGAAAAAAGGGCATCCTGCAAAAGCTCAATTTTATAGGAAAAATGTACCCAGACATCGGAGAAATACCGGGCATCAAACAACAGATGGGGAAAGAGCACATCCCCATCCGAAGCCACATAAGGAAAAATGGGATGACTGAAATAATCCTCATCCTCCCTTACTTCGAGAAAGACATATTGCGGGTGTTTCTTTTTTAACAATTCTTTCAGCAGCACATAACTTAAATTGCGGCCCAGCCGGCAGTAACCGAAATTTGCCACCGACAGTTTTTTCGTCAGGTGTTCCTCTATCAGGCGGTCATCCATGTCGTTGATGGTGTGCGAAGAACCGAAAAAAGCCACATCCACTCTTTCCGGATTGTTAAAAATACGGTCGTAAATCCATATCCCGTGGTTAAAACAATCGTGTTTTAGACCGATGTAACGCAGCCGCGGGTTTACCGGCAAAAGCAGTATCAGCACCATGACAGGGAAGAGGAACAGCAGGATATTTCGAAAAAACTTTTTCATTTAAAACTGGAAATAGATAAAATAGGGTTTTACACTGAAATTTCCCACCACAAAAATCAGAACAAGGAGCAGGTAATAGAAAGCCATTCGCATCATGCGTGGTTTTCCCGACAGCCATTGTGAGAAATCCTGCCATTTCAGGCGATATTCCAATACAAGAAAAAAAACCGTCACCATCAGCAAAGCATAAAAGCGCGGCAGGGAGAAGTCGTGCAGCACCCGGCCCAAACGGTCAAAAGAATAGGTGCTGAAATGCACGAGTGAAGCCGACAGTTTTACAAACTGGTCATAATTTTTTGCCCTGAAAGGAATCCAAAGCAGGATCACGATGGCCATGGCAAGAGGGCCGTAAATGTATTTGTTCACCTTATGTTTTATCCTTTTTTCCACCACCAAAGCAGAGCCGTGAAGACCGCCCCAGATCAAAAAAGTGATATCGGCGCCATGCCATAGTCCCGATAACAGAAAAGTAATCATGATATTGGCAGAAACCCTGGAACGGTTCCCGCGGTTCCCGCCCAGCGGGATATAAACATAATCGCGAAACCAGGTAGAAAGTGAAATATGCCACCGGTGCCAGAACTCCCCGAACGAAGCGGCAAAATAGGGTGTGGCAAAATTTTGCATCAAATCGAACCCCAGCATTTTGGCTATCCCGATGGCAATGTCGGAATATCCGGAAAAATCGGCATAAATC
>JALUYM010000326.1 GCA_027018745.1 Bacteroidales bacterium
TTCTTTTTGCACCTGGTCTTTCAACTTTTTTGATAAAATATGTGAAAACCCCAGAATAGCATTCAGCGGGGTGCGTATTTCGTGGCTCATGTTGGCCAGGAACAGGCTTTTGGTGCGTGTGGCATTTTCTGCAACTTCCTTTTCTTTTATTAGTTCGCGTTCCAGTTGCTTTTGGCGTGTGATATCCTGGCCTACCAAGGCAATGCCGGTAAGTTCTCCCGCTTCGTCCGTTATTCCCGAAAGCGAAAGTGAAACATCCACCTCCGTACCATCTTTACAAATGCGGCGGGTTTCAAAATTTTCTACCTGCTCGCCTTGTTTGATGCGTTTGGTAAATGATTGAAGCTCTTTTTTTAGTTCGGAAGGGATAATAATATTGATGGGAAGGCCGATTACTTCTTCGGCTTTATAGCCGTAAACCCGTTCTGCGCCACGGTTCCAGGATGAGATGATCCCGTTGAGTGTTTTGCTGATGATAATGGCATCGGACGAACCGACAATGGCTGCCAGTTTTTGCACAGACTCCGCCGACTTTTTCTTTTCGGTAATGTCTTCGCTCACCTGAATAAAATGGGTGATTTCCCGCTTGTCGTTATAAATGGGGCTGATGGTAGCCGACTCCCAGCAGAGGCGGCCATCTTTTTTCCGGTTGATGTATTCGCCATGCCATATTTTTCCGGTTTGAATGGTATTCCAAAGCCGGTGGTAAAAATCGCGGTCTTGCCCCCCTGATTTTAAAATACCTGAATCTTTTCCTATCACTTCCCGGGCTGTATAACCGGTATTTTCGGTAAATTTCTTGTTCACATATTGAATGATTCCGTGCCCATCGGTAATGATAACCGATGTCGGACTTTCTTCCAGTGCCCGGGAATAAAGTTTCAGGTTTTCGTTGCTTTTTTTCAACGAAAGCAAAGCTTTTTTCCGCCGGGTTACATCGCGGACCATCACCACGGCCCGGTTGTTGTTTACCGGACTGAACCGGGCTTCAAAATACTTCACCGTACTATTATGATTTTCTAACGAATATTCTGAAACCTGTACCTGCTGCGTTTCGAAAGCTTTTTGCAGGCTTGCAAAATGTTTGTCGGCGATATCGGGTGGCAATACTTCGTTGATCTTTTTTTTCATGAATTTTTCCGGGGGAATCAAAGGCTCTTGGTTGATACCCGGAATAAAATCGCGGAAAACGCCTGCGCGGTCAAGTACAAAGATCATGTCGGGGATGGCCCGGATGATGGCTTCCTTTTCCTGCTCCAGTTGTTTTAATTTCAGCTCTTTTTCTTTTTGCCAGGTAATGTCTTGCACCGCGGCAATCACCGATGCAGGCTTTCCGTTTTTGTCGTAAATGACTTCGCCGGCCGCATTGATCCAGATGGTTTTGCCGTTCACAAGCAGACGGTAAGTGCTGTGGTAAGCGCCTTCGCTTAAAACTTTCCAGTTGCCCGTGGCCAGTCCGCGCTCTTTCAGGTCGTCGGGGTGGATACGCCGGGTGAAATCGTTCAGGGTATAGTGTGCTTTCGGGAGAAGTCCGTAAAGTTCAATGACCACCCGGGAAGCCTTTACCTCTTTTGTTTTTATATCCATT
>JALUYM010000327.1 GCA_027018745.1 Bacteroidales bacterium
AAACCTGAGTTTGGTTCCGGTACTAAACGAAAAAGGAGATTATCTCGGGAGCATCAGCCTGCAAAATCTGATGAAATACTTTGCCCGGGCATTGTCGATAGATAATCCCGGCAGTATTATTGTTCTCGAAATGTCTTATAATAATTACAGCCTCACCGAGCTGGCAAAAATTGTGGAAGAAAATGACGCCAAGATCCTCAGTACTTTCCTTATAAACCATGAAGATTCAACACGCCTTGATGTTTTCCTAAAGTTGAATACCATTGAAATAGCTTCCATAATCAAAACCTTTGAGCGTTTCGATTATTTTGTCAAGGCTTCCTATGGCGAGAAAGATGATATGGATGATTTAAGGGAACGTTACAACTCGTTAATGAATTACCTGAATGTCTGACCGGAGACTCCACATCCTGCTGGCTTTCATCATGCTTTTGGCAGTGACCCAGCATGTATATGCCCAGTATACACTCACTAAAAGCGATACCACTTTTGTTATCGACCATATTTTCATATCGGGAAATAAACACACAAAAAGCAACATCATTTTACGTGAAATAGAATTAAAAAAAGGCGATACGGTTTACCTTCACCAGTTGTTGTACAAAATAAAAAAAAGCCGGCAAAACCTGATTAACCGCTCCCTTTTCAACACGGTAGACATAACCCCGAAAAGGCACGATTACAATAAAGTAGATTTGTACGTTACTGTAACCGAACGATGGTATGTCTGGCCCATTCCCATCTTTACTTATGCCGACCGGAATTTGAGTGTTTGGTGGGAAAAAAGGGCTTTTTCAAGGCTCAATTACGGAGTCGACCTCACCGTTTACAATTTCAGGGGTCGCATGGAAAAACTCAATGTAATACTCCAGGAAGGATATGACAAAAGTGTGCAGTTTGACTGGCTCAAACCTTACATTAACAAAAAGCAGACATGGGGTATAAAACTCTTTGCCGGCGTAACTTTTAATCACGAAACCGATTATAATCTCAAAGGAAACAGGCTGGTATTTTTTCAGGATGGAAAAAGTTATTCCAAGAAATGGTATTCCGGTAAACTCTCGGCCATTTACAGACCAAAATACTATTTTATCCATAAGATAACTTTAAGCTTTGATCATCGGGATTATGCCGATACATTGCTGAAATTAAATCCCCACTTCGCCTATTCACAACCACGATTTTCCTATCTCTCACTGGAATATAATTTCAAATATGACTTCCGCGATTACGCCCCTTACCCACTCAAAGGTTTTTACTTAGAAGCTGATGCAAAACAATATGGACTTGGAATTTTTTCCCGTGAAGTCAACCTGTTCAGGTTTTACCTGATTTTCGATCAGTATATTCCTCTTCATAAACGGTGGTATTTTGCCTATTCTGTGAAGACACAATTCATTCCAAACAAATACCAGCCTTATTTTTTCCAAAACGGATTAGGATATAAACCCATGGGTATCCGCGGTTATCAACTTTATGTTGTGCGCGGCAACTGGATCGGACAATTCAGGACCAACATTAAATTTGCCATCGTACCGAAAAAATCATTTATTCTTCCTTATATAAAAACAGAAAAGTTCAACCGGTTTTTCTTTGGGTTGTATGCCAACGTGTTTTTTGATGGAGCCTATCTGACCAGTCATGACCCTGAAAAGAATGAAAGTTTCCTGAATAATAAATTTCTTTACGGAACTGGGGTCGGCCTTGATTTTGTAACTTTTTATGATATTGTTGTCCGGGCAGAATATGTTATTAACCGTAATGAACAACATCACTTTTTTATTAGTTTTGTAGCACCAATATAATAGTATGTTATAAACTAATATTTTCGGCTTTAACTTAATAATTTTCCTGCTTTCTGTTGAATAAAAACATTCGGTATATCGTTTTATTGTTTGGCCTATGGTTTATATTATTCCCTGCCAGGTCATATGCACAGGTAAACTACCAGCATTTCTTGTGGGCGGGGCAACTGGAGCTGTCAAAAAGCAATTTCACCCAGGCCATATACGATTTCAACACCGCTTTAGGCTCCAAGCCCAACGGTTTCGAGGCTTATTTTCTGCGTGGAATTGCCAAATACAGTCTGGGTGATTTTAAAGGAGCTGCCGGCGATTTTACCAGAACCGTACAAATCCATCCGCTTTACACCCGTGCATATCAGTACCGTGGAATTTGTTACGACCGGCTCAATGAATTCCATCGGGCACTCAAAGATTTTGCACGGGCACTGGAACTCGATCCTTTTAATCCCGAAATTTATGTAGCACGAGGTAATACTGAAATGCACATGAACAACTACAAAGCAGCCATCGCCGACTATACCAAAGCTATCCAGCTTGACCCCAAACAAAGCAACGCTTACCTGAACCGCGGCATAGCTTATCACTTAATGAAAAAAGACCATTTGGCCATGCTTGATGTGAACAAAGCCATAAAACTGGATTACTTTAATGTAGATGCCTGGATAAAGCGGGGCATGATCCACAACGATATGGACAGTTTGCAAAGTGCCCTGAAAGATTTTAACCATGCTGCCACCCTGAAGCCCGACTATCCGTATATCTATTTCCAAAGGGCAATCACTTATTTGAAAATGGGCGATACCACAAAAGTTTTGCAAAATTATAACAAAGTCTTAAAACTTGATCCCAACAACGCCCTGACTTATTATAACAAGGCACTGCTGGAATCCATGCAGGGACATTTCCAAAAAGCCCTCAATGATTACAACAAAGTGATTGAGATAAACCCACGAAATGTATATGCTTATTATAATCGCGGTGTTGTGGAATTACAAATGCACAAACCACGTGAAGCCGCAGCCGATTATACCAAAGCTTTAAAAATATTTCCGGGGTTTGTAGGGGCATACATTAACAGGTCTTATGCCCGTGAACAACTGGGTGACAAAAAAGGCGCCCTGGCCGACCACGATTCTGCCACGCGTATCATTGCCAAAGCACGGGGGGGCGGTAAAGTGAGCCGGGAGTTGTATAAACATTATGGTGATTCAAGCTATTTCAACAAAATCATGACTTTTGAAGCTGATTTCCTGAATGGGGAGATGCGCAAAGGCCGTGTTCAGTTTCGAAGAATTAATATCGAGCCAAAACCCGATTTTTACCTCATTTATGCTTTCGATCTGCCATCCTCTGTTTATGACCAATATCACGAAGGCATTTATTTTGATAAAAATATTTCAGTTTTTAACGATGACAACAAATTGGGGATAAAACTTCTGTTCACAACCAAGCACTGGCCTGTTCAAGAAAAGATTGCCCTGCAAAAAGAAAAATTTATTGACAAAAATAACAAACTGCTCGGCGAGCCGGCCAATGCTTTTCTTATAAAAGGCCTGATCGAAAGCATGTTGAACCATTATGCAAAAGCTATTGCCGATTACGATAGCTGCATAAGAAAAGACTCGGCCATTGCTTATGCTTATTTTAACCGTGCGGCTACACAATCAGACTGGGATGATGCCGTTTATGCCGAAAAACTGTATAAAGGCAAAATCGGGATTAGTATCAGCAATTTTCATTCTAACCACACAAGGCTTTCCATACCTCCACCCGATTATAAGAAAAGTCTGGCTGATTATGATAAAGCGCTACAGCTCGATCCCAAAATGGCTTTTGCTTATTACAACCGTGGCAATTTAAAACTCAAATTAAAAAAATATCAACGCGCTATTGACGACTATTCCATGGCCATAAAACTACAACCCAAAATGGCTGAAGCTTACTATAACCGGGCCTTGATCCTGCTTTACCTGAAAGAAAACAAGCTGGCCTGCAAAGACCTGAGCATCGCCGGAGAACTTGGTGTTTCAGATGCTTATAATGTCATTAAAAGATATTGTTCCGAATAAAACGGCGGAACAAACCTTCCACAAAACCGACACTAATAAATACCTTGTGAATGCATTTCATTCCACATGTTGTGGTAAAAGCCGGTCGTAAATGCCACAACCAGAAAAATGGCAAGAATAATAATCCCCACAAGAACAACTATGGCATTAATCAGAAAATAGGTGCTCAGCTTATTCTGAGCATCCACTATGGCCTGCTGATCTCCTACGATGTATGCTTTTTCAACTTTGTTGACAGCACCCGTAACCAGCACACCCAACCATATAGGAAGCCAGGCAAAAACTATTCCTACTATGGTAATAGCAGTAAATACACCATAAACAATACTGATAATGCCAAAAAACCGTATCCAACCTTTGTTTTTGTAAAGTGGATAACTCAGGATCCTAACCATCTCCTCCCTCGAAATAACATTTTCAGTTTCCATAATTGATTTTTTAAATTAAAAAGGTAATTTCAAAAGTAATTCATTTTTCTGAATTCTTAACGTTTTCACACGGAAAAAAGTTAAAATTCAGGCTAATTTTTCTTTTACCTTTTCAATTTTATGCAAAATATCCAAAATGGTATTTACAACCCGGGGCACAATCTCTTTTATAGGAGTGGTAAGGCTGATGCTCATGGGTTGCATATTTTCAATTGAAATCGTAACAAGTATAACACCGGGTAGTTCGTTTTTAAATTCCAAAGCTTCAATCATGTCTTTTAATCCTACATCATGAGCGCTAAGCACAGCAGGAAAATCTTTTGCAAATTTAGGATAAATCACCCCGATGGTGCCGGGCGATTTGAAGTCCATAGTGGCATCAACAAAAATTGCCAGGGGATATTGTGCCAGAATAGGCATTAAATCAAAACTACTGGTTCCGCCATCAAGAATATCCACATATCCCGGAAGTTTTGCTTTACTCAATGCATGAATTACATGTATACCAATTCCTTCATCACCCATTAAATAATTGCCTATGCCCAAAACCAGTATCTTGTCCTTTTTTTTGCTATCAAGATAATTATGGGTTTGATAAAATAGCTTCTGCAATTCATTTGCATCATCTGAAATCATTACTTCTCATTTTATTCTGTGTAGTATTGTAGGTTTGTCTCTTGACATTCATCATTCCGCATAAACCATGAGAAACAGAAACTTTCAGTTATCCCCTTACTAAATCAGTTTTCTTTTCCTGGTTGATCCCCTTCCCACATCTGCTTTTTCGTTTTTTCAATAATTTCTTTTTCAGATTCTTTTATTCTTTCGGACCGAATAAATTTGAACCCGCTAATCATGGCAGAAGCTTCTCCCCTGGCTTCCACATAATCATGATAAAACACCAAATAAACATGGATTACAATAAAAGCAAGAAAAATCCAGATAAAAATATGATGAAAATACCTGACAGCTATTTCACCACCTAACAATGGCACAACCCAATGAAACATTTTGGGAAACCACCACGAAGAAGTGGCCGACATAAGTGCCAAACCGGTGATTGCCTGAAAAACAAAAACAAGGAACATGATAAAGTAGGAAAATGATGCGACATAATTATGGCCAATACTGATATTGGAAAGTTTATGCTCTTTGTCCCGCATCAAAAAAATGTCAACTTTTAAAACATACAGCATGTTTTTGAAACCCTTTTTGGTATATGGGATATAGTTTCTCCAGTTTGCAAACTGGTTTCCGGCAAATGCCCAGTATACCCTGACTATAACAACTGCTATTAAAATATAAGCTGTGATCATATGAATGGCCCTGACATAACCGAACCAATATGAAAAGACAGCTTCTGTGCCGGAACTTATGGCGGGGGGATCAGCAATGATAAATCCCGTAATTATGAGAATGGTTATGGAAAGTACTGTTATCCAGTGGAAAAGCCTGACAGGAATTTCCCAGACATATACCCGTTTGAAATTATAAGTTAGTGTTCCCATTTTTAATTAGTTTAAATGGTTTTGTTAAATACTGCAAACACCTCCGATTTGAACCTGACTGATATGTTTGCCTTTTTCGTCGTATAAATGAACCGCACAGGCCAGACACGGGTCAAAGGAGTGTATGGTCCTGAGTATCTCCAACGGCCTGTTAATTTCGGCGATGGGAGTTCCAATTAATGCGGACTCATAAGCCGACCTTTGCCCTTTCGGATCCCTTGGCGAAGCATTCCACGTGGTGGGTACAACCATTTGATATTTATCTGTTTTTCCGTCTTTAATAATAATCCAGTGCCCTAAACTCCCGCGAGGCGCTTCAAGATAACCGACCCCTTTGGCTTTTTTAGGCCAGGAGGAAGGATCCCATTTTTTCATATTTGCCATTTGTGTGTCCCCGTTTTGAATATTACGAATCAACTGGTCGTAAAACTCCAGGCCCCAATCAGCCACTAATTTCGTTTCTAATCCCCTCGCTGCTGTTCTTCCCAAAGTTGAGAATAAAGCACCGGGAGGAACAGCTAATTTTTTAAGTGCATAATTCACTACTTCTTTGTATTCGGGAACCCCTTTTACATATCCGACTAACATCCTTGCCAACGGCCCGACTTCCATGGGTTTTCCGTTCCATCGAGGTGTTTTTACAAAACTGTATTTTTTATCAAAATCCAAATGCTCATAGGGTGGTTTAGGTCCGGTATAATGAATATTTGTTTGTCCGTTCCAAGGGGAAAGCCCTTTATTATCACCTGCCGTATAATCATACCATGAATTATTTACAAATTCCTTAATTTCATTTGTCTTTTCTAAATCAACAGGATAGACCGTATTTAAATTGCCATTTAATATAACTCCCTGAGGCATTTTGAAACTTGATGGATTATTATAGCTCCCTGCAGGCAAATCGCCATATACAAGATAGTTGCGGAATTTGGAAATCCCTATTTTGCCCCAGTTTTTATAAAAGGAGGCAATGGCAAGCAAATCGGGAACATAAACTTCATTAACAAAGGTATGTGCCCCTCTAAGTAATTTTCCAATATAATCTAATGTGTCCATATTCAGGCTGGCCCCGGCATCGTTGAGGTTTATGGTACTTCCCATACCACCGACAACAAAATGTGGATGTGGGTTTTTACCTCCAAGAATAGTATGGACTTTTACGATTTCTTTTTGCCAGTCAAGTGCTTCCAGATAATGGGCTACAGCGAGTAAGTTTACTTCAGGTGGAAGTTTCATTGCAGGATTTCCCCAATATCCGTTAGCAAAGATCCCCAGCTGCCCGCTGTTAATGAACTTTTTAATTCTCATTTTAACATCCGAAAAATACCCCGGCGAGCTGTTCGGCCATTTGGAAATACTTTGGGCAAGCGTTGATGTTGCCTTCGGATCAGCATCCAGGACACGGGTAACATCTACCCAGTCCAAGGCATGCAGATGATAAAAATGCACTACATGATCCTGTAAATACTGGGCAACAAGTACCAGGTTCCGGGCAAGTTCGGCGTTGGGCGGAATAACTATTCCCAAGGCATTTTCAACCGCCCGGATAGAAGCAATGGCATGAACAGTCGTACAAACGCCACAACTACGTTGAACAAAAGCCCAAACATCCCGGGGATCCCTCCCTTCAACAATTTTTTCAAGTCCCCTTACCATTGTTGATGAGCTATAAGCATTTACCACCTTACCATTTTTTATTTCAGCCTCAATACGCAAGTGTCCCTCAATTCTTGTTATCGGATCTATTACTATTCTTTTTACCATGATAAAATAATTTATTCTTTAATATCTTTTTCATTTACTTTTCCTTTTTTTGAACGAGACCTGATGTCTTTTTTCTTAGCAAAATTAGCTGCTACGGCATGGGCAACTGTTCCGCCAATGGCTGCCCCCAGGACAATCTTGCCAATTGTATTGGCTGTAGATTCTATTCCCAGGCCGGGAACATTTTCCACTCTTTTCGTGAAAGGGTCATTATCCCAGAAATGATTATCGCTGCATCCGATACAGGGATTTCCGGATTCAATAGGGTAACTCACGCCATTGTTCCATTTCATGGATGCACAGGCATTGTATGTAAGAGGTCCCCTGCACCCTAATTTATATAAACAATACCCTTGTTTAGCCTCATAACTATCAAAACTTTCTGCGAATAGTCCTGCATCAAAATAGGCCCTCCTGTAACAGGTATCATGAACACGTTTTCCGTAAAACTGTTTTGGCCTTCCCATAGAGTCCAGGGCAGGTAAAGTTCCGAAAGTAACATAATGCATCACAACACCTACCATTACTTCTGAAATGGGCGGGCATCCGGGAACCCTGATAACGGGCTTATCTTTAATAAGGGCATTCACAGGAACAGCTCCCGTAGGATTAGGTGAAGCGGCCTGAATTCCTCCCCATGACGAACAGCTGCCAAAAGAAAGAATGGCGGCAGCCCCTGCTGCATCGGCTTTAAGGACATCAAGGGCAGACATGCCTGCAATAGAGCAATACACGCCATTATCTTTTGTGGGAATTGCCCCTTCAACAACCAAGATGTATTTACCGTAATTTTCTTTTATAGATTGTTTTTTGGCTTCCTCGGCAGGAAAGCCCGAAGCGGCCATCAACGTGTCGGTATAATCCAAAGAAATCTTATCCAAGATTAAATCGGCAACCAACGGATGATTTGAACGGATAAACGATTCAGAACACCCGGTACATTCCTGAAAATGATCCCAAATTACCGGAATCCGCTTTTTTGTCTCCAAAGCCTTTACTACCTGTCCCACCATGCTGGTTTCCAACCCCATAAACGCAGCCATATAGGTAACAAATCTTAGGAAGTCCCTACGGGAATATCCTTTTTTGCGAATATTCTCATAATAAGTTTCCTCTTTTTGTAGTGTTTTTTCCATAGTGATGCTTATTTAAAATTATTATATACTCATTACAAGAAACTTTTATCCATTTTAAATATGATTTTTATCATAAGTAATTTTATTAAAAAATATTAAAATATTAATACTCAATATTTTAGTAGTTATTATATTAACGTTTACTCTTCAAATATAAAAAATTTTTTGAAATTTCAAAACTTTTTTTAGAAAAATTTGTTTTTATGAAAATTTTTTATTACAATTCGCAAAAAATTAATGTTTTATAAAAATGGAATATGGAAAGTTGTTTCTTATGTTTGCATTAATATATTTAATAAATATACTTTGACAAGCAACAGGCATAAATGGTAAAGAATAAAATTAAAAAAATTAAATAATTATGTGTTTAGCAATCCCCGGAAAAATAATTCAAATAGATTCAGGTATAGACGATATATTTCGTGTGGCAAAAGTGTCCTTTAACGGAATTGTTAAACAGGTAAACCTGTCAATGGTTCCTGAGGCAAAAACCGGAGATTACGTATTGGTTCACGTGGGCAGTGCCATAAGTATTGTTGATGAAGTTGAAGCTAAAAAAACCATGAATATTTTGATGCAACTGGAAGGTTTAGACAAACCCGACGAATGGGAAAACCTGTCCTGATTTTTTTACAAAACAATTTAGCCAA
>JALUYM010000328.1 GCA_027018745.1 Bacteroidales bacterium
TTCAAATTTCGGGTTTACATATTCCAGTTGCCCCTGCAGATTTGTAATGGCAATAGCAGCAGGACTTTGGATGACGGCTGTAGAAAGTTTTTTGATCTGTTCCTCTGCTTTTTTACGTTCGGTTATATCTCTTACAGCTGCTATTCGAACCTTCCTGCCTTTGTATTCAAACATCCGTCCCTGGATTTCTGTGGGAAATGTAGTTCCGTCTTTGCGCCGGGCAACGGCATAATATAGTTCTTCATAACCGGAAAGCATATTTTGTTTCACTGTTTCTTTGCTTTCAGGGGCTATAAGATCTGTCCCGAACATACCTATCAGTTCCTGATACTGGTAGCCAAACATTTTTGATGCTGCAAGGTTTGCCTCAATGCAAACCCCATTGTCAGTTATGACAATGGCCTCATAGGTTGCTTCCGACAAGGCTTTAAACCGGTTTTCGCTTTCTTTCAGGGCCTGTTCCGCTTTTTTTCGTTCGGTAATATCAACCACATAAACAGATAAACCGATAATTTCCATTTTATTTTCGTCATAAACAGGGCTGTAATGGTCTTCATAAAAGGTTCTCTTCAGGTTTTCATCACCATATTCTTCCTGCAAAATAAAATGTTCACCTTTTAAAGCCCTGTCAAAATTACATTTGGCTTTCAGGCGGTCAGTATCGTTTTTTATAAAATCCAGCATGTTGTTTCCCGGTTTTATATCAACGCCCCATATCTCTTTCATGACCTTTTTGTGTGAAGAGGTGAAATCGAGGTAGCGATACTGTTTGTCGAGGGCAAAAACAATAATTTTTCGGGGACTTTCCAGGATGGCATTCCTCAAAAGTGCAGCTTTTTTGAATTTTTCCTTGGCAACTTGGGCCTGTTCTTCCGCTGCTTTCAGCTGTTGATTGGCAGCCCGGAGTTGTTGTTCAGTTGCCTGGAGCTGTTGGTTGGCAGCGTGCAGAACCTGTTGAAGATTTTCTGTTTTGGCAAGTTTTTGCTTTAACAAACTTATTTCCTGTAAAAGTTCGTCCCGTGTTTTGGGTTTGTTACTTTTCATGGTGTATCCCGGGCTTTAATCTATTCTATGGTAATGCCTTTATTTTGGTTTATTTTCTTTGAAAATTTCCACAAAACTTTTGTATTCCTATCCCCTTGCGTGTAATAAACTTCTCCGTTTTCCGTGTTGAGGGAAACGGTACGCCTTTCAAAACCTCCCAGTGTTGTTGCTTTCACTTTTAAATCTTTTTCTTTTACAATGGCAAGTACGCTGCTGACGACTTCATTGGCAATGGTGTCGTCCGGCCTTTTCAGTACATTGGCCCCGCCGGCAAGGCATACTTCTATGTTTTCCAATAAAACACCTTTTTTTTGCAATTCTTCTAACATATGATCAATGGCAGGGGCAGCGTATTTGTCTTTGTTGTAAGTGGCCTTGTCGGTAGTATTCCCGGGAAGCATGATGTGTGCCAGGCCTCCTGTTTTTGTTTTTACATCATAGGCAATAAACGCAACGCAGGAGCCCAGCGGACTGGACGCCAACAATGCTTTTCCTGCCGCAATGCCTATTTCTCCTGAATGAATATACTTGGTTTGTTCAATTGTTGTTGATTTTTGTTCTTTGAACATTATGGTGCATTCCTTTTTTAATATGCGGTAAAGGTATAAAAATTAATTTATCATGACTACCGGATTTTTTATGCCTGCAGGCCTGTATCCCACGAAAGTTTTGGTTGGCTCACCTGGTTCCAATGTTGTAAATTTTTTCAATAATAAACTTGTTATCTTTGCTTTTCCAAAAGAGAATCATGGCGAGACGAAAAAAAAAGCCCCTTCCGCTGTTTGAAAACATAGAGATTATTGATGCCGGTGCCGAAGGGAAGGCTGTTGCCCGCGTGAACGAAAAAGTGCTTTTTGTGCCTTTTGCAGCCCCCGGGGATGTGGTGGATGTGCAGGTTTACAAAAAGAAACGTCATTTCCTTGAAGGGCATATTGTGAAGATAAAAAGGCCTTCGGAATACCGTGTTGAACCCAAATGTACCCATTTCGGCCTTTGTGGCGGGTGCAAATGGCAGCACATCGATTATGCTTTCCAGAAAGTTTTTAAACAGAAACAGGTAAAAGACAGCTTAGACCGTATTGCCAAAGTGCCTTATCCGGAAATCAACGAAATTATCGGATCGGACAACATTTATTTCTATCGTAATAAACTGGAGTTTACCTTTTCCAACCGGAAATGGCTTACCTCTGATGATCCCATGTCCCCGGAGGGTGAAAAATTGGAAACGAGGGGCCTGGGGTTTCATTTGCCCGGCAGGTTCGATAAAATCCTGGATATTGACAAATGCTATCTGCAAAAAGATCCTTCAAATGATATTCGGCTTGCCGTCAAGAAATTTGCCATTGAAAATGATTTCAGCTTTTATAACGCCCGGGAGCAGCATGGCTTGTTGCGGAATATGATCATTCGTACTTCCACTACCGGTGATTTAATGGTGGTCATGGTTTTTGGCGAAACAAATGAAAAGGCCATTGCAATGATTTTGGACCATCTTGCTGAAAGATTTCCGCAAATCACCTCTTTGATGTATGTGGTGAATACCAAAAAAAACGACAGCATTTATGATTTGGAAGCAATACTTTTTAAGGGAAAAGACCATAATCTGGAAGTGATGCAACCAGCCCGTCCCGGACGGAAACCGCTTTATTTCAAGGTAGGCCCGAAATCTTTTTATCAAACCAATCCCGAACAGGCACAAAAACTGTATCAAACTGCCCACGATTTTGCCGGCTTTAACGGAAACGAGTTGGTTTATGATCTCTATACAGGAACAGGGACCATTGCTTTGTTCATTGCCCCCTCGGTGAAAAAAGTTGTAGGCATTGAATCGGTAGGTGAGGCGGTAAGGGATGCCCGTAAAAATGCATTGGAAAACGGCATTGAGAACGTGGAATTCCATGAAGGGGATATGGCAGCCCTGCTCAATGAGGCTTTTGTTGACCGGCATGGCAAACCCGATGTGCTGCTGACAGATCCTCCACGCGCGGGCATGCATCCAAAAGTGGTCCAACAGATTATGCAAACTGCCCCGGAAAAGATTGTGTATGTCAGTTGTAATCCGGCCACGCAGGCGCGAGATCTTCATTTGATGGATGAAAAGTACCGGATTGCAAAAGTGCAGCCGGTGGATATGTTCCCGCAAACCCATCATGTGGAGAATGTTGTTTTGCTGGTGCGAAAATCCTGAAAACGGGCGGGCAGGTTTTTTGTAATTTTATAAAAACATGCGGTTTTCTGGCTGTTTTTGGTTTTTCCGTTTCATCGCCTTGTTTTTCAAATTTTTAACAAAAAAGTAATTTTTCCCTGCCTGATATGGTATGGCTTTTGTTAATTTTTCATGAACCAAAAATTTATTGATTATGAAAAAGATAGCATATTTCATGGGCATTGTATTCCTGGCCGGGTTGCTTTCCGGACCAGCTGCCTTTGCCCAAAGGCCGGCATTGACAAAAAAAGAAAAACGTCATTTGGAACAAATGCGCCGGAAAAAGGAAAAGACAATGGAGCGTGAGGTATCAAGGAAATATTTTATGCAGCTTTTGAATGCAAAATACTTTGTATTTCAGGCAGATTATTTAATGGGGCCCGACGGACAGCCTCTGGTGTTGTCGCCTGATATAAACTTTATGTCGGTAAATGGAAACAAAGTGGCCCTTCAGTTTGGTTTTAACGGTATTCAGGGATGGAACGGTTTGGGAGGATTTACGGTTCACGGGAGATTGGTAAATTATAACTTTGACGATAGTCACAAGAATGATCTCCTGGTAAACAGCGATATCCAGCCGATTGGTCCGGGATTGCCCCCGCGTATCAGGTTAAATGTTTCGGATGATGGGTCAGCAGAACTAACCATTTTTCCTCAGGGAGGAAATCCGGTCAGGATTTACGGCCAAATTGTTTCACACAAAAAGGCAAACATATACATGGGCGCCAGTTTGTATTGATAAGCCGTGGATAAAATAAAAATTTTCATAACTCATTCGTGGCATGATTTTGGTAAGTTTTTTACAACAGAGAGTTTTTTGGGACTAAATAATAAAATGTTATGAAAAAGATTATTTATTTTCTGGGCTTGTTTTTAGTTTTGGCGGTCGCTTTACCCAACACCGGCATGGCACAGGTGAAACATTTGACCAGGAAGGAGCAGAGAAAACTGGAAAAGCAGAAAAGAAAAGAAGAGCGTCAGAAAAAAGATGCTGTTTCAAGAAAATTCTATGCCCATCTGATCCAAAGTAAAAATTTTGTATTTCAGGCTACCCGCCTTTACGGGCCCGACGGTAGTTTCTTTTCCGTCTCCCCGACGTTGAATTTTGTAGCCATTAAAAATAATGAGATCGTTTTGCAGTTTGCTTTTCAGGGTGTTATCGGTTGGAATGGTGTGGGGGGCATTACAGCCGAAGGTTTTCTGAAAGGTTTCAAATTTAATCCCGGTAAAAACAGTCATCAGGCCATGACCGTATCGTCCCGGATTCAGCCGAAAGGCCCGGGAGGGAGTCCCTATTTTACCATGACAGTAGGTGATGACGGCAGTACAGAGATTTCCGTAACTTTAGAAAACGGTCAAATGATCCGTATGGGAGGACAGCTTTATTCTCCTTCGCAGGCCAGTGTTTACAAAGGGCAAACTTTACCATAAAAAATGTTAAAAACCATTTTTTCAGGTTGTTGTGATCTGGATTTGGCATATTTTTCGATGGGCGCCATTTGATTAAATTTAAAAACCATAAAAAAATGAAAAAATTAATTTCTTTTTTCAGTGCTGTCTTAATTTTCGGATTGATGTGGGGTACACCTCTCAGGGCACAACCTAATATGTCAGGTGGGGTGTTGTTAAGACAGGAAGGGCAAAATAAAGCCAAAAGCACAAAAGTTAATGCTACGCAGTCAAAATATATAAACCTCCTGCAAAGCAAACGTTTTGTTTTTGAAGGCCGAAGGGCTTTTTTGTCTGCAGGGCCTAACGAACTTGTGTCGGCACAATTCAATTACATGGTTGTCAAAGATAAACATGTCCGTGTCCATTTTGATTTTCCCGGGTTGAATGGTCCTGAAGGGTTGGGTATTATTTCACACGGGAAATTGGAAAACTGGCATTTTGATGCGGGAAACGCCCACCGGTCCATTACTGTCAGTGGCCAGATCCCCCGCCAGGGAAACCAAAGTAAAATCAATTTTACATTGACAGTAGGCAATGATGGTTCAGGGTATCTGCACCTTGTTTCAAAGAATTCTTCTTTTAATATGACAGGTGTAGTGGTCAGCCTGAAAAAAGGAGAATCTGTTATTAGTAATTCTGATTATTAAGAAACGTATCCACATTTTTTTCGACAGGGAAAACATGTTCATTTCGGGTGAAGTGTTTTCCCCGTTTTTGTTATTTCCCTGACAGTTTTTTTCAGGTGAATCTTTTTTTAATCATTTCTGAACAGGTGGAACAGCCAAATTCAACAATTTACATATTTTTATGCTGTCTGCCAACGCAAAAATCCCTATTTTTGTCGGCACAAGAATTAATATGACCATACTAACGGATATCGAAAACAGGGAAAAAATTCTGCAACAGGCTGTAATTGCCATGCAGGAAAAGAAGGCAAAGGATATTATCAGTCTCGATCTGACCGATTTGCCGGATGCAGTGGCAGCTTATTTTTTGATCTGTCATGCTTCCAACAAAACGCAGGTGAATGCCATATACGATTATGTAGTGGAACTGGTAACAAAAAACTGTGGCGAACATCCCTATCACCGTGAAGGTTATGAAAATGCGGAATGGATTTTGATAGACTATGTTGACGTAGTGGTTCATGTTTTTCTTGAAGATACCAGAAAATTTTATCATTTGGAAGGACTATGGGCAGACGCAAAAATGAAACAGTATCAAAGCGATCGTTAGTATTATTAAATTTATTTTGAAATAACATAATGGCAGAAGGAAACAACAACAATAATAATTCAGAAAAAAAACCAGGCAGTAAGAATCCGTTTGGAAACTTTACCGGTCCGGGAGGCGGGAAAAAGCCTAAATTCAGTTTTTATTGGATTTATGGCATACTGGCCTTGATTTTTCTTGGTATCAGCCTGATGAACACCGGTGGAGAAGCGAAAAAAACAACATGGAAAAAGCTGAAGACCATGTTGATAGATAAAGATGTGCAAAAAATAGTTTTGGTAAACAAACAAGTCGCCGAGATTTATCTGAAGCCTGAAGCTTTTAAAAAGGAACAATATAAAGGTATCAAGAGTACATCCAATACATTTGGGCAAAAAACACCGCAGTTTTACTACAACGTGGTTTCGCCGGATATTTTTTTCCAGCAGGTACAAAGTGTGCAAAAAGGATTTGAGAATCCTGTATATGTAGAAAGTGAAACACGCCATAATTGGGGGGGTGAGATACTGAGTTGGGTACTGCCCATTGTGTTGCTTTTCGGGGTTTGGTGGTTTATCATGCGGATGATGAGCCGCGGCGGCGGCGGAGCAGGCGGCCAAATCTTTAATATCGGGAAATCAAAAGCACAGATTTATGATAAAAACACCAGTGTTAATATCTCTTTTAAAGATGTGGCAGGATTGGAAGAGGCTAAGACAGAGGTGGTTGAGGTGGTTGATTTTCTGAAAAACCCTGAACGGTATACCAAACTGGGCGGTAAAATCCCCAAAGGTATTCTGCTGGTAGGCCCTCCGGGAACGGGAAAGACGCTTTTGGCAAAATCTGTCGCAGGCGAGGCCCATGTGCCGTTTTTCTCACTTTCAGGTTCCGATTTTGTGGAAATGTTTGTTGGAGTGGGGGCTTCCCGTGTCCGTGATCTTTTCAAACAGGCAAAAGATAAAGCCCCAAGTATCATCTTTATCGATGAAATTGATGCCATTGGACGTGCCAGGGGGAAAAATCCCATGACTGGTTCCAATGATGAAAGGGAAAATACCCTGAACCAGTTGTTAACCGAAATGGATGGCTTTGTCCCCAATTCAGGGGTCATCGTGTTGGCCGCAACCAACCGTGCCGACATACTTGACAAAGCCCTGTTGCGTGCAGGACGTTTCGACCGTCAGATTTTTGTGGAATTGCCCGACCTGGATGCCCGAAGGCAAATTTTTAAGGTGCACATGCAGCCCCTGAAATTGAGCAAAAATATTGATGTTGACTTTTTGGCACGGCAAACCCCCGGTTTTTCCGGTGCTGATATTGCCAATGTTTGTAACGAATCGGCCCTGATAGCTGCCCGTAAATCGCACAAAACTGTTTCCCGCCAGGATTTTATGGATGCCATTGACAGGATTATCGGCGGCCTTGAAAAGAAAAATAAAATTATTTCCGGAAGGGAAAAAGAGGTGGTGGCACATCACGAAGCTGGCCATGCTACCGTAAGCTGGCTGTTGCAATATGCCAATCCATTGGTAAAAGTGACCATTGTACCGCGTGGAAAATCATTGGGCGCTGCCTGGTATTTGCCTGAGGAACGACAAATTACCACCAAAGCACAAATGCTTGATGAGATGTGCGCGGCACTGGGAGGCCGGGCTGCCGAGAAGGTTATCTTTGATGAAATATCTACCGGTGCTCTTAATGATTTGGAAAAGGTTACTAAACAGGCATATGCTATGGTAGCCTACTACGGCCTGAGCGACAAAATCGGTAACCTGAGTTATTATGATTCTTCCGGGCAACAGGAATTTTCTTTTGGCAAACCCTTTAGTGAAAAAACCAATGAGATCATTGATAAGGAAATCAGTAAAATGGTCGAAGAAGCTTACCAGCGGGCAATAAAAATTATCATCGAGCATCGTGAACAACTGGAAACACTGGCACATCGCCTGCTGGACAGGGAAGTCATCTTTAGCGATGACCTTGTCGAGATATTTGGCAAGCGCCCCTGGGGTGAGACATTAAGCATAAAAGATCATCTGGCTTCCGGCCGGAAAAGGAAAAAACAACTCCCGCCCGTTGAAGAAAAAAAGACAACGGTAAAAAAGGTAATGCCTGAAACGGTTTCAGAACAAGCCAAAAAAGTTAATACGAAAAAAAATAAAAAACCTGCATCTGCCGGGCAAGACGAAAAAGTTTAGTCATGAACATGGAAGAGACCACAACGAAAGAAAAAATCCTGAAGCGTGTGCGTGATGCCCTGATCAGTAAAATGGAAAATCCTTTTAAAGATGTGGACTCCGGTTCTCCGGTTATGATCGGAATAGAAGAAGAAAAAGAGGTGGCTTTTGCCCGCAAACTCATGGAAATGGGCGGGACATTTATTTATTGCGAAAATGAGAAAAACCTCGGTGAAAACCTGAAGTTCCTGCTTGATCAAAAAGGCTGGAAAGATTTTTTTCTCCTGGATAAAAAACTGGAACTGTTGTTCCGGTCGCTGAATATTCCTTTCCAAAATAATCCTGATTTGTTCAACAACATGGTGGCGGGCGTTACCCGCTGCGAATACCTCATCGCCCGTTTTGGCAGCGTGTTGGTTTCTTCAGGACTTGACACGGGACGACGTATGTTTGTTTTCCCCGAATCGCATGTTGTGGTGGCTTATACCTCCCAGGTAGTGGAGGAATTGCAGGATGCCCTGAAAGGTATGCGAAAAAGGTATCAGGAAAAGTTTCCTTCGCAAATGACCGTGATCACCGGTCCCAGCCGTACAGCTGATATTGAAAAAACTTTGGTGATGGGGGCTCACGGGCCCCGCGAACTTTATGTTTTTGTTGTGGACGACGAAGATTAGAAAAAATCGAAAAGCCGCTTTTTTGTCTGTTTTAAACAGGAAAAGTCATTGAAGTTGTTTAAAGTTTAAACTTTTTTACTTAGATAATACAATGAAAATCAGAAAATAAATTCCATAAATCCCCTCCTCCTGGAGGGGTGAAGGGGTAGGTAATAAAAAAGATATTTATTTTCTGATTTTCAACAGAATATACTACTAACCATAAGGTTAACTTTAAACAACTTCATTGTTAAAAAAACAATGAAAAAAATGGAATTCTCGATCAGGAAATTTTCCCAAATTGATTCTACCAATGAAGAAGCATTGCGCCTTATAGCAGATCGCAGGGCGAAGGAGGGTATTGTCCTGCAAGCGGACAGTCAAACCCGGGGACGGGGTGCCGGACAAAACAACTGGGAAAGCGAACCTGGCAAGAACCTTACATTCAGTGTTATCCTGGAACCGCATTTCCTGGAACCTTCCAAACAATTTGTCCTCACCGAAATGATTTCCCTGGCGTTGTTTGATGTGGTGGAACGCCGGCTTGGGAACGAAGGCCTTTTTATAAAATGGCCCAACGATCTTTGGTTTC
>JALUYM010000329.1 GCA_027018745.1 Bacteroidales bacterium
CAACAATAAATATAGTGTTAATGGTGCGAATGTTTCTCAAACCACTGATTTCAATGGAGGAACAGGTGCAACCACGTCTGATAGTTCGAAAAATTATTCTGCCGGCACAAATGTTAAATTTAATGCGCTTGATTCTCTCTTTGGGCATAATCTGAATGTGAACTCCAGTACGGTAGATATTGCGGTAGCATCTGTGGCATCTAATGTTGCTGGAACCGCTACAAGCATGGTGTCGGGTGTTGTGTTAAAAAAGGTGGTGAATGGGATTAAAAATGTCGCCACCAAGCTTGAAAGTTCAACCTCTGTAAATGATGGCTTAGTGAATGTTTCTAAGGGTGCCGCGAACTCCGTTAATCAGCCTTCGGTTCAGTTGTTGCCACCTCGTCCTTCGAGGCCAACGGGTAATCATAAAATTTAAAAACTAAATAGTGCTTTATATATAGTCACATATTCTTGAGGAGTAATACGTCCTCTGTAACCCATCATATCCAGTGCGTTAATGGCTTCATACACATTGGGATGATGTTTTTGAAATTCACCTGTACCTTTATGTGTCTCAGGATGTCTTTTGAACCAATCATCTGCAATCTCTGTGAGTTGATTATCAAACTCCTCACTCTCCCAATCATACTGAGGAAGCAGTACACCTTCATTCTCCAGCTGCTGAATCAACTGTTTTTGTGCATCTGCACGCTCTTTTTCTATCGCACCTGCGAGTTCTCTCTCTTTTAGGTCGTTACCTCTTTCAATCTGCCCCTCTATGGCACCTGCAAAAAATGCTTCTGCTAAACCCATAACCTACTCCTTTGTTTATTCTTGTCTGTATTATACTAAGTTTACTCTGCCCTGTACAATTGATTTTTTTCTAGATAATTCTATTATTGTTTGAACACACTGTTATAGCGCCATACTGATTTATTGAGATTTTTCGCAACAGTAATTTTTCTTTAAGCTAATTTTAATTATAAAAGTTTGCTTAAAATTGAAAAATATTTCTCCTGAAAAATCGCTACAATCCCCTTAACTACGGTATTTCATACTTTAGCTATTCATTTTCGGGGCAATGCCCCGAAAATGCTATAACTACTTGTTCAAAACAAAAAAACAGGAGAAACACATGAAGTTATCTGTCAACTCACACATCCAAAAAGCATTCGGAGACAATGCGAAATGGATTGACTTAAGAGAGCGAGGGCTTAAAGGCATTGTATTTAGAAGTATGGATTCGAAACTCAAGAGATATGACGAGATTCATTTAGGAAAATTCATTTCAAGTAGCATATACAAAGAAGCTCTAAAAGAACTGTATGAATATTTTCATCCCGAAAAGAAAATTCTACTAGAGGTGGAGTATGGAGTTTTGAAAATGAATTTAGTAACGAGCACGGATCACATCAGCGTACATAAAACTTTTACGATAGGGCTTTTTTATGGTCGTTCTTTGGAGGACATACTCGCAAGTACTATCGAAAACATCTCTATTCAGGCATTAAATGATATAAACTCAAAAGTCAAAACGATCCAACACTTCTTTGAGAACTATAAAGCGGACGAGCTCGATACTAAGGAGAAGGTT
>JALUYM010000330.1 GCA_027018745.1 Bacteroidales bacterium
AAATCTTTTTTTAGTACACAGCAGAAAGAGAATTTTACAAAATATTACGATACATTATTGTTTGTATTTCAATATCTTATAATGAGACCTTCTATGTTGCAGTCCAAGAAAACCAACAGCGGGTGAGGTTTGGGGAAAAAACCTTAAAATAGCCCACTATTCCTTCTGTTTTTTTATTACAAAAATTGCTTTTTGTTGGCTTTCTCTTTTTTAACTATATGATATACCAGTAGTTAAAAGGATGGGGTTTTTCGTAACATTAGTTATCACTTTTAAGTAAATTGACTTTAAAAGTTGGATCTTTGCCTGCCATTTTTAAAAACACATCCAACGGAACCACCTCAAACTGGTTTCCCAGCTCTTGTACAATTTCTTTTACCCGCTCAACATTGTTCCATTCCCGTACATGAACCAGTAAAAAATAAGGCCGCTTTGAATTGATGGTAGCCAGTTCTTTCAAATCTGCCACCACATCTGCTTTTTTTCGGGTAGGTGAAAGATAATAGTCAAAAGAAACCAGAGGACGGCCATCCTGATTGTCAAAAGTAAAGGCCGGTGCATATCCATTTATAAACCCAATGGCATCAGGCATCCCCTTATAATAATCCCGAACTACAGATTTGGTTAGGTCTGTATTTCCTTTAATAGTGGAACCCTGTGAATAGTCCATTATTTCAAAGACATTTAAATCAAGTTTACCCATAAAATAACGTGCTTTATCAATCAGGGGAGGTAATTCTTTTGGGGGCACGGCCTTAGGGTAAATATAACCCGGCCCGGACAAGCCGCCTATAAAATAATCATTATTCGTAGCCTGTGAATAGAAGTATTCAAGCATTGATGGGGCAAGCCAATACCAGTTCATGGTTACTTCCCAGGCATAAGGAATTTCTCCCCTTCCAGGCCGGTTCCAGGCACCCAGCCCCAGTCCATCCGACTGGACGAAACTAAGATAAATCTTTCGCTTTGGTTTAAAATGCTCTCCCGGCTTAACATGATGATGATTTTTGAAAGTGAATCCTTCAGTGACCGGTACCTGACTGGTAAAACTTAAATTTGGAAACGTATTTAACCCTAACACCCTTAAAGCATAATGAGAAGTTAATGTTACATAATTACGCTCTTTGTCCTTTTTATAAGAGTGCCATCCAAGCACTAATGAATACGGTTTTAAACCAGATAATATCTTGTTGGCCAGGGCATATTCAAGAGTATCGGATTTTCGGGTTGATAAGTTAACAAAAAACGACTTATGTTGTACTCCCCAATCAGCCACTGCCGGTTGCATAACAGCCCCTGATACACCACCGAGCCAGACAATATTTTGTTTATTACAAGCTGCCCCGTAATCACGATATGCTGAAGAGAAAATTTGATAGTCTGATTGTCCGCTGTATTTCCCACGAAGATCTGCCAACTGTTTAATTCCATATTTCTTCATCAGCGGAAGCTGATCTTCAGTAATTACTAATCCGTCTTTTAGTCCCGCCAGGGTAAATGCGACCATTAATGAAGTACGCACCTTTCTGTCCCAGATTATGTAACCTTTTATGTACTTATGAAATATTGCCAATG
>JALUYM010000331.1 GCA_027018745.1 Bacteroidales bacterium
CGATGTAACAAGGGATAAAGATGGCAATGCTTTATTCATGTATGGTGTAGTTCAGGATATCACTCAAAGCAAACTGGCAGAAGAAGAGATTAAAAGGCTAAATACAGCTATTGAACAAAGCCCTGTCTCAGTGATAATTACAGATATTGATGGAGTAATTCAATATGTAAATCCAAATTTTACAAAAGTTACCGGATATACGTATGATGAAGCCATAGGCCAAAATCCACGTATATTGAAATCAGGAGAACATGAAGAAGCATTTTATAAAAATATATGGGAGACGCTTATTTCTGGTAAAACATGGGCTGGTGAGATCATTAATAAAAAGAAAAATGGTGAAAAATATTGGGAAAGTGCTTCTATTTCACCCGTTCTGGATAAAAAAGGCAAAATAACAAACTTTATTGCCGTAAAAACTGATATTACAGAAAAGAAAAAAGCCGAAAAAGAATTATCAAAAATTAATTATCTCTCCAATAGAGCACTTGCCCTTTCTAAATCTGTATTCTGGACATTTAATCTTACTTCAGATAGAAAGATTATATTTTCTGAAAGGGGTGACAGATTTTTTGGCTTAAAAAAAACAGCAGACAACGAGTATGACAGAAGCATTTGGGAAAAAGGCTTGACTGAAGGAAACCCTGAAATTGCTAAGGCAGCAGGAGACCTGTTGCAAAAAGCAATAAAGAACCCCAACATCAAATACGATATCGAGTTTCCCTACAAAAGACGAGACAATGGTAAGATAATATGGGTTCATTCTGTGGGCGATGTAATAAGAGATGAAACGGGCAACCCATTATATGTATTGGGGGTTATGCAGGACATAACCACAAAAAAAATAACTGAAGAGAAAATTAAAGAAAATGAAGCACAACTAAAAACCCTTGTAAACACGATTCCCGGAACTGTTTTTCAATGTTTGATAAACAAAGATTGGACTACTCTGTTTATAAGTAAGGAAGTCGAAAAGCTTACCGGTTATCCGGCATCCGATTTTATACAAAACAAAGTTCGCACATTCGAAAGTCTCATACACCCCGAGGATAATGCAATGCTTAATGAAATTGTTTCAAAAGCCACGGATAATCACGAGTCATATACTGTTGAATACCGAATATTTGATAGTAAGGGAAAGGTTAGATATCTTTTTGAAAAAGGTCAGGCAGAATATGATTCAGAAGGGAATCCTGTTATTCTTGATGGTACTATTATCGATATTACGGATCTGAAAAACACACAAAAGGAACTTAAAGAAGCAAAAGAACAAGCTGAGGCTGCACTTAAAGAGGTACAGGAAAAAAGCCGAACATCAAAAGTCTTTATGGATGCCTCAGATCCTATAATAATACAAGACCTTGACGGTAACATTCTCGATCTGAATTATGAGACAGAAAATGCTTACAAATTTAAACGCGAAGACCTTATTGGTAAACCCGTAAAAACACTTGTACCGCCCGAGTTCCACGGTCAGGCCGAAGAGTTGCTGGAACGTTGTAAACGTGGTGAAAAAGTACGCAATGTTGAAGGAGTAAGATGGGATTACTATAAAAACAAAATCCCTGTGTTATTGACACTTTCACAATTGAGTGACGAATCGGGAAAATTGGTTGCCATTGCTACCATAGCCAAAGATATCACCAGCCAAAAGAAAGTTGAAGCCGAACTCGAAGAAGAACGCCGGAATCTTGAGAGAAAAGTAAAAGAGCGTACAAAAGAGTTGAGTATTGCTCAGCGTAATGCCGAAGCTGCTACAATTGCAAAAAGCCAGTTCCTGGCTACAATGTCGCATGAGATCCGTACCCCGATGAATGCTATTATCGGGCTGACCAATCTGGCATTAAAAACCAACCTTAACCCGAAACAGTTTGACTATCTGGTCAAAATAGATCGCTCTGCCCAGCTGTTACTGGGAATTATTAATGATATTCTCGACTTCTCTAAAATTGAAGCCGGAAAACTTGGCATTGAACAAATCAATTTTGACCTTGATCAGGTGATGGGTACAGTTTCAAATCTTATATCTCAGAAAGCAATGGAGAAGGGATTAGAATTTGCAATCCATATCAACAAGGATGTCCCGCTGTTCTTAATTGGTGATCCTTTGCGTATTGGGCAGGTCATTACAAATTTCTGTAGCAATGCTGTTAAGTTTACTGAAAAAGGGGAGGTTGTAATATCCGTTGATGTAGCCAGACGGACAAAAGACAAAATTGTCTTAGAATTTAGTGTAAGAGACACCGGAATAGGTCTGTCTGTCGATCAACAGAAGAAAATGTTTAAGTCTTTTTCACAAGCCGACCAGTCCACCACCCGAAAATACGGGGGAACCGGACTAGGCTTAGCCATTAGTAAAAAACTGGTCGAATTGATGAATGGTGAAATATGGCTGAATTCCGAACCCGGACACGGAAGTACTTTTTATTTTACCGCCGAACTGGGTATACAAAAAGACCAAAAAAATAAAGAATACACACCGGCTATTGATTTGCGTGGAATGAAAGTGCTTATCTGTGATGACAATGCAACAGCACGTGAAATCCTTACCGAAGCTTTAGAAACATTTTCTTTTAAAGTTACGGCTGTTGAATCGGGCGAAGCGGCTATCGGATTAATTATGAAACAGAAAAACGATCCGTACAAGTTAGTATTGATGGATTGGAAAATGCCGGTTATGAATGGACTTGAAGCCTCCAGAATTATTAAACAAGATAAAAAAATTAAAACCCCCATGATTATCATGGTATCTGCCTTCGGAAGAGAAGAAATAGCCGAACAAGCCGAAAAAATAGGTGTTAACGCTTTTCTGAACAAACCGGTTACTTTCTCTATGTTGTTCGATACTATCATGGATGTTTTTGGTAAAGATGCCCGCACAAAACGACAAAAGCTCGAAACCAAATCTAAACACCAAAATAGCCTTAAAAAAATTCGTGGTGCGAACATTCTGCTCACCGAGGATAACGAAATTAACCAGCAGGTAGCCACAGAACTACTTGAGGATGCCGGATTTAATGTTGACGTTGCAAACAATGGGCAGGAATCCGTTGATATTATAAAATCTCAGAGCACTACCTGTAAATATCAACTCGTTTTGATGGATCTTCAAATGCCTGTTTTGGATGGCTACGAAGCAACAAAAATTATTCGTACACTGAAAGGAGCCGAAGAGCTTCCCATTATTGCCATGACCGCAGATGCCATGGCAGGTGTTAAAGAAAAGTGCCTTTCGATAGGAATGCAGGATTTTGTGAACAAGCCTATTGACCTCGATGAGTTACTCGGAGCTCTGGTTAAGTGGATTAAACCGGGAAATAAACCGTTTGCCAAACGTAAGCCGGTAATTAAAGAAAAAGTTGCTGACATTGATATTCCCGATATCCCCGGGTTGAGTATTGCAAATGCTTTAAAAAGTATGAACAACAAGAGGCAACTCTATTTGAATGTCCTTGAGAAGTTTTACCACAATAATCAAAACATTGTCTTTGAGGTGAAGGATGCCATCGATAAACAAGATTATGATACAGCAAGGCGGTTAATCCATACATTAAAAGGGGTGAGTGGAAGTATTGGGGCAGACGCCTTACATGCTTTAACAAAGGTAGTTGAGAGCAGTATTCTAAACAAGGATAAAGAAAAGTTTGAACACGAGATCAATAAACTTGAGGTAGAAATAAAAGCATTGTTCGAAAGCATTTCATCAAAGCTTGATTTTGGTAAAAGAGACCAGAAAAAGCCATTAAACATTGTGCTCATCAAAGAAATTATTCCTAAATTCGAACAGTTATTAAAAGTAAAGAACCCAAGAGCCAAAGCCTTGCTTAAAGACCTGATGAATGCTGGCTTGTCAGGAGATTTATACGATGAGCTGGTTATAAAGCTAAACAAATATGATTTTAAGAATGCCATGAAAATTCTTGATGAAATTAAAAAAACTTTAATTTAAACCTTATGGAAAACTTATATGATAATACAATTCTCATTGTAGACGATACACCTGAGAATATTGATATACTGGTTGAATTACTCGAAGACTTTGACAAACAGATTGCCATTAATGGTGAAGATGCCCTTGAAACTGCTTTTGAAGGAGAACCTCCTGATTTGATCCTGCTGGATATTATGATGCCCGAAATGGACGGTTATGAGGTATGCAGGCGACTACGTGCAAATGAAAAAACCAAAGACATTCCTATCATCTTCTTAACAGCAAAAACTCAAAAAGACGACATAATTAAAGGATTTGAAGTGGGAGGTCAGGATTATTTAACAAAGCCCTTTGATGCACGTGAGTTGATGGTACGCGTAAAAACTCAGTTAGAACTCAAATCACAACGTGAAATCCTGAAAAATATGAATACACTTCTTGAAGAAAAAGTTCAAGAAAGAACAGCCAGGTTAAAGGAAGCCTATAAAAATCTCGAAAAAGCCAATCAGGAGTTGCTGAGCCTGGATGAAGCTAAAAATAGTTTCTTAACAATGATAAGCCATGAAATAAGAACACCATTAAATGGTATCATTGGCGCATCCTATTTTTTAAAAAGCACTCTTGCCGAAGATAAAGAATTGAGTGAATTTGTAGAGATGCTTCAAGTTTCAGCCGATCGTCTGGAACACTTTTCGCTGACAGCCCTTTTAATTACACAATTGCAGGCTGGTTACAAAATTACTACCGAAAAAGTTGAACCGGATAAACTTGTTGAGGAGTGTATTAAAGAAAATCAGGATAAAGCCAAAGCCAAAGAGATATCTGTTGTAAAAGAAAAATTAGTGGAGAATGCCGTTATTGAAGTAGAAAAACCACTTATTAAACGTGCACTCAACAGCATTATTGATAATGCTATAAAATATTCCAACCAAAAGGATACCATCACTATTAAGGAGTGGAACGATAATGGAAAGTTATCCATTGCATGTTTTGACAATGGTCGCAGCTTTACACAGGAAGCCCTTGATCGCCTGTTTAAGCCTTTCGGTCTGGGAGAACAACATTATGATAACAATGTCGGATTAAGTTTAAAAGCAGCTAAACTTATTATGGATGTCCACGGTGGTGATATACAGATTAGTAATTTGAAAGATGGCGGAGCATGTGTTAGTCTAATTTTCTAATAATAAACCACTCCTTCTTTTGAAATGAACAGCAGGCGCAAGTCTGATAATTTTTAGGATAATACTTTTATTCACGTTACTCCACGTTCCCGATGTTACATTTTATGCATCAATGTTGGCATATTTTGCATTGGCTTCAATGAAAGCACGGCGCGGCGGTACATCATCACCCATGAGCATGGAAAAAACATGGTCGGCTTCCGAGCCGCTTTCAATGGTTACCTGCCGTAATGTACGGCGGTCAGGGTCCATGGTTGTTGCCCAAAGTTGTTCGGCATTCATTTCTCCAAGGCCTTTATAGCGCTGAATGTGAATACCTTTATCTGTCCCATCGGTAGAAAGTTCACTCACGATCTGCATACGTTCTTCCTCCGTCCAGCAATAGCGTTCGGTTTTGCCTTTACGGATCAAATACAAAGGAGGAGTAGCAATATAGACATAACCTCTTTCTATCAGCTCGCGCATGTACCGGAAAAAGAAAGTCAGGATCAGAGTGGCAATGTGGCTTCCATCCACATCAGCATCAGTCATGATAATGATCTTGTGATACCGTAACTTTTCTGTGTTGAGCGCTTTACTGTCTTCTTCCGTACCCAAATGAACGCCAAGTGCAGTATAAATATTTTTAATTTCCTCACTTTCGAAAATGCGGTGGGGAAGCGCTTTTTCCACATTCAGGATTTTACCGCGCAGAGGCAGAATAGCCTGGAATTTCCGGTCACGGCCCTGTTTGGCCGTCCCGCCGGCGGAATCACCTTCCACAAGAAAAATTTCCGATACTTCCGGATTACGATCGGAACAATCAGACAGTTTTCCGGGAAGTCCTGAACCGGAAAGCACATTTTTTCTTTGAACCAGTTCGCGGGCTTTGCGGGCAGCATGACGGGCTGTAGCAGCAAGGATCACTTTCTGGACAATTGTTTTTGCTTCTTTGGGATGTTCTTCGAGATAAAAAGCCAGCTGCTCGCTCAGCATTTGGTCTACGGCGCCCATCACCTCAGAGTTTCCCAATTTGGTTTTGGTTTGCCCTTCAAACTGGGGCTCAGCTACTTTAACGGAAATGACAGCTGTGAGGCCTTCACGGAAATCGTCTCCGTTAATATCATATTTCAATTTGGCCAGCATTCCCGATTTTTCAGCATAGTTTTTCAATGTGCGGGTAAGGGCACGGCGAAAACCCGAAAGATGTGTCCCGCCCTCATGGGTATTAATATTATTAACGTAGGCATGAACATTTTCGGTAAATGACGTATTGTATTTCATGGCCACCTCAATAGGAATACCATTCTTTTCCCCTTCCATGGAAATAACATCCGGAATCAGGGCTTCACGGTTTTCATCCAGGTACTCAATAAAATCGGAAAGGCCCTTTTCAGAATAAAAAGTCTCCGACAAAGGTGTGCCATCTTCGTTGACCTGCCGTTCATCCGTCAGGGTCAGACGAATGCCTTTGTTCAGAAAAGCCAGTTCACGCAACCGGGCCGACAGCACATCAAACCGATAAGAAGTCACCGTAAAAATAGTATTATCGGGAATAAAATGAATTTCTGTACCTGTTTTTTCAGATAAGCCGACCTCTTTTACATTTTCCAGTGGCTTTCCCCGTTCATATTCCTGTCGATAAATCTTTCCCTCACGATAAATGGTAGCTACCATCTTGGCAGACAGGGCATTAACACAACTTACCCCTACACCGTGGAGGCCACCCGACACCTTGTAAGAATCTTTGTTAAATTTTCCCCCGGCATGCAACATTGTCATAACTACTTCCAGGGCCGACCGGTTTTCCTTTTCGTGGATGCCTGTCGGAATGCCACGGCCATTGTCGGATACAGTAATAGAATTGTCATTGTGAATGGTAACGAAAATCTCATTGCAAAAACCGGCCATGGCTTCATCAATGGAATTATCCAAAACTTCGTAAACCAAGTGGTGCAATCCTCTTTCGCTTATGTCACCAACGTACATTGCCGGCCTTTTCCGGACGGCTTCCAACCCTTCAAGCACAGTAATATTACTGGCATTATATTGTTCTTCAGTATTTTTCTGTTCTTTTGTCATAATCCTAAAACTTGTTCGGAATTTTTTTCCTTTTAATATGCAAAGGTACGTAAAATTACGGATTTATTGGCCTTGTTCTTTATCCTGTTACAGGAAGTTATTAACCGGAAAAAGGTCAAAAACTGTTCGTATGGAAAACTAAAAACGGTAGCGTATTCCCACCATAACCTCAAGCCCAGCAACAGGATATCCGTTGTAACGAAAATATTGTTTGTTCAGCAGATTGGTTATACGAAAGAAACCCGTTAGTTGCCTGTCAATATGATAATCCATACCAAGGTCAATATCAAAATACCGGCTGAGGTAATAATCACTATTGAGAAAAACACAGTTGGAAAAACCATAAACAGAATGGGATGCCAGGCGCTTACCCATATAAAACACTTCTACCCACGGCTTAACTTTTTTATTGATAAGGTAAGAGACACCGAGACGCATACTGAAAAGTGGTTTATAATACAGCTTGACATATCTTTCCACCGAATATTTGTGATACTCTCCTTTCAACCAGATATCCAGATTGGGGGTGTTTCCATAAGTCAAACTTCCTGTAAGGTCAAAAACGTTGCCTTTGGCATAAAAAACATAAAATTGGTTTTTAATCATTAAATTGCTGGAGGGACCATTCCTAAATGAGTTCATAAAATAATTTACATAATCAAAATAAGTCATATTGGAAAATTTGCGATAGGCGGCCCTGACCTCAAAGCCAAAACGCCGAGCAATATTCCCCCGGAACCCCCCGAAAGCTTCAAATTTTGTATTCTCCCAATAAAATTGATTTTGTTCTGAATCGAGGTAAGGATTCCGGCGACTTAAATCCAAAAGGGAATTTTTCTTCAAGCCACCGTCAACTCCGCCAAAAAAGG
Source organism: Bacteroidales bacterium (assembly GCA_027018745.1). Taxonomy (GTDB): domain Bacteria; phylum Bacteroidota; class Bacteroidia; order Bacteroidales; family F082; genus Sulfidibacterium. The sequence continues at coordinate 8,046 of JALUYM010000331.1, forward strand.
AAAAAACACCCGGAGCAACATTGACATTGACATGAAGATAAGGATAAAAATGGAGCCTGGCTTCTTTTTGTTTCAACCATTCAAAATTAAGGCCGGCTTTAAAAGAAAAAATGCCGTACCGCGCATCAAAATAGGGCAGCACACGGACATAGTAATCCTGAAGGGTCCGGTAACGGGCCTGTAATAAGGAAGCACTGTTCCTGAAATAATCAAAATCGCCCTCCAACCCCAGTTGTTGATGGTTAAATATCTTGCTGACGCGGAACCCTTTATGCATATCGAAATAAAAGTGTGCATTGATTTCCGACATACCATGCCTGTCAGAGAGATAATAACCTTTGGCGTTGAACAAATGGTGTAGTTTATAAATATAACGGTAACTGCTGGCATATTTCACCCCGAAAGTAGCCAGCTGATAATATTGTTTCAGACTAGGATCGTTTTTGTCGAAATGCAACGTATCTCCCGCAGTATTAAAGCCATAATAACGGTTGGTACTAATCCTGTAACTACTGCTGATAGCCAGGACATGATACCGGAAATATTTGTCATAGCTAATGCCGGCTTTGGAATAAGTATAAGGGGATGGCAGATAATTTTTAATATTTAAAAAGGAAGAATGATGAAACAAATGTACCGTCAGCAAATATTTTTTCGGCCTGCCACCAGAATAAAAATATTCGAGCCACGGACTGATCCTGCTGCCCAATCCCAATGTGAGCAGGTTTTTCCAGTTTTTGACCTGTTGGCTGATCCTAATTTGCGAAGAAGGTTTAATGGCCTTCATTTGAATAAACGTAGGTACTTTAATATCGGCAAAACCTGTAGAAACCGGAACCGTTGATATCTTCAGTTCCGGTGCGTGGGGCCTGAGGCTGATCTTTAGTGCTTCGCCGGTTACCGGACGGCTGGTACCATAAATGGTCACACTTTCGTTGTTTTTCTGTTTTAATGTATCGGCCTTGTTTTGCCCGAAAACATTCGAAACCAACAGAATGCAGGAAACAAGCAACAAGAATTTATTGATACGAACGATTTTCATGTCCATTATTTGTTCTGTTTATTTTGTTTTTTGGAAATGGTGGATTTTTTTACCGGAAGTGCGGCCAGTTTTTTCCGGGCTAGCTGTTTCAGGTCGTTGCCCGGATAATTCGCGACAACACTTTTCAGGGTCTGGCGCGCCTGGAAAATATTTCCCCTGGCAACATAAACATCCGCCAGGAGGATAAATCCTTTGGCATCCCAGTATATTTCGTTTGGATATTGTTCC
>JALUYM010000332.1 GCA_027018745.1 Bacteroidales bacterium
GGAACCAATCATTGCAGAAGAAGAGACAAAAGTAACCCCGGAAAAAACTGCAGGCCCCAAAGTCATGGGGAAAATTGATCTGGACAACCTAAACCAAAAAACACGTCCGGCAAAAAAAACCAAAGCCGAACGCAAAAAAGAAGCCGCCAGAAAAAAAGAAGAAAAAACAAAAAAGATTCAACCCGCACCAACAAAAGAAAAACCAAAAGCAGTTGAAAACCCTCCTGCTAAAGCAGACAAACAAACATTACCGGAAAAACAAGAAAAAGCCAAAGAAGAAAAGGATAATTTCATTGAAACCAAAGTTGAAAAACTGACCGGCCCCAAAGTGCTGGATAAAATTGAACTTCCTGACAAAAAAAAGAAAAAACCGGTAGCCTCTTCTTCAGGCGAAGGACACAGTAAAAAGAAAAGGCGCAGAATTGACACCCAAAAAAAAGGAGAAGCTGCAAACAAGAATATCCGCGGGAAACATGATCGGCGCCATCAAAAATCCTCAGGGAAAAAAGTGGTCAAACAGGAACCTACCGAAGAAGAAATCCAGAAACAGATCAAAGAAACACTGGCCCGCCTTGCCCCTACCGGAAAATCAAAAGCTTCAAAATACAGAAGGCAAAAAAGGGAAAACATCTCCCATGCCCACGAAGAGGAATTAAAAAAACAACAAGAGGAACAATATATCCTGAAAGTTACAGAATTCCTTACGGCTAACGAATTAGCCAACATGATGAATATTAACGTGAACGACATTATTAAGACCTGCATGCAAATAGGTTTGTTCGTTTCTATCAATCAACGGCTCGATGCCGAAACCATTTCATTATTGGCTGAAGAATATGGTTATAAAGTAAAATATGTTGATGTGGAAGACCACGAAAGCCTGGAAGTGAAAGAAGAAGAGGATGACCCGTCGAAATTGGTACCCCGTGCCCCCATCGTTACGGTTATGGGACATGTTGACCATGGGAAAACCAAATTGCTCGACTATATCCGCAGGACCAATATCGTCGCCGGTGAAGCAGGTGGCATCACACAGCATATTGGTGCCTATGAAGTAACCACATCAAAGAATAAAAAAATAACTTTTCTTGACACACCGGGTCATGAAGCTTTTACTGCCATGCGTGCCCGTGGTGCAAAAGTAACCGACGTGGCTATCATTGTGATCGCCGCCGACGACAGCGTCATGCCGCAAACCATTGAAGCCATCAATCATGCCCAGGCTGCAGGGGTCCCCATCGTTTTTGCACTGAACAAAATTGACAAACCGACTGCCAATACAGACAAAATCAAGGAACAACTGGCCAACATGAACATTTTGGTGGAAGATTGGGGAGGAAAATACCAATCACAGGAAATATCAGCTGTTACGGGCCAGGGAATTGATGAGTTACTTGAAAAAGTTCTGCTTGAAGCTGAATTACTGGAACTTAAAGCCAATCCGGACAAACCGGCAAAAGGCACTGTTATTGAGGCTTCTCTAGACAAGGGGCGGGGTTATGTGTCCACCTTATTAGTACAGGACGGCACCATTTCAAAGGGAGATATTCTGATTGCCGGCCCTGTTTTCGGGCACGTGAAAGCCATGTTTAACGAGCGTGGTGAAAATATGGATTCGGCAGGGCCCGCTTCTCCTGTATTGCTCATGGGGCTAAACGGTGCACCCCAGGCAGGGGATACTTTTAACGTGATGAACGATGAAAAAGAAGCCAAAGCCATTGTTACCAAACGGCAACGGCTTATCCGCGAGCAAAGCCTGCGTTCACAAAAACATATCACGCTGGATGAGATCGGCCGCCGTATCGCCATTGGCGACTTCAAAGAGCTGAATATTATTGTGAAAGGAGATGTGGACGGATCCATTGAAGCCCTGAGTGATGCACTATTGAAACTCTCTACCGAAGAAACCAAAGTGAACATCATCCACAAAGCCGTAGGGGCTATTACCGAATCGGATGTCCTGCTGGCTTCGGCTTCCGATGCCATTATTATTGGTTTTCAGGTAAGGCCCATGCCCCAGGCCCGTAAGCTGGCCGAAAAGGAACAAATTGATATCCGTCTCTACTCGGTAATTTATAAAGCTACAGAAGAACTGGAAGCCGCCATTGAAGGGATGCTGGCACCAAAAATGGAAGAAAAAGTTACCTGTAACCTCGAAGTACGCGAGACATTTAAAATCACCAAAGTCGGAACCATTGCCGGCTGCTATGTGATGAATGGCAAAATCAACAGGAATACCCGCGTACGCCTGATTCGCGATGGTATTATAATATACACCGGGAACCTCGGTTCGCTCAAACGTTTCAAAGATGATGTAAAAGAGGTCTCCGCCGGTTACGAATGCGGCCTGAACATTGAGAACTTCAACGATATCAAAGTCGGGGACATAATCGAAGGCTTTGAGGAACTGGAAGTTTCCCGCAAAAAATAATCTGCTTTTTTTTACTTACCTTTGGCCGTTATTTTTTGTACAAAACACATATCATGAACATAAAAAAAGTTAAAAACTGGATAATTGTTGCTGTCATTATCCTGGCTTTCATCTACCTGGGCAGCTTGTTTGTTGATTATTACGGTGACTGGCTCTGGTTTAAAAACATGGCTTACGGTTCGGTTTTTGATACTATGATCCTGTCACAGATCATTTCTTTTCTTGTCTTTTTTGTCATTTTTGCCCTATTTGCTTCCCTTCATGTCCAAGCAGCTTACAAGCGTGGAAGTATTAGCCGGAAAAGCAGTTTTCTTCGGGAAGAAGATCCGCGGGAAATGATATTACCCTATTACCACGGGAAAATTGTATTCTGGTTCTGGACAGTAGTCATCGCTTTTTTTGCTATTATCATGGGATCTTCTGCATCCGGGCACTGGATCCAGTTTTTGCAGTTTCTACATCCTACCTCTTTCGGCATAACTGAACCCATTTTAGGCAAGGATGCCGGGTTTTACATCTTCCAACTTCCGGTATATCAATTCATTGTTGGATGGTACCTGTTTATGGTAACCATTACTTTCGCACTGGTTTTATTTTCTTATTATCTCGACAGCGGTTTTGGATTTCAGGTCAATGGTTTTTATATCTCCAAACAGGCCAAAGGACATATGGTTCAGCTGGGGGCTTTTTTCTCCCTGGGCATAGCAGGCCTTTTTTGGATGAAACTTTACAATATCCTTTATTCATCTAACGGTGTGGCCTATGGCCCCAGCTACATGGATGTACACGGACAAATACCTTCTTACCAGGTACTTATAGCCCTTACATTGTTGATATCTGTCCTGCTTTTTTTATACCCTGTCTACAAAAAGAAAAAATTTCTTTTATACAGTATCGGGACATGGGTTCTTGTTTGGATAGGCTTCGTCCTGATCTATCCCAACCTGATCGAGCAATATGTTGTTAAACCCAATGAACTAAAAAAAGAAACTCCTTATATTTTGAACAATATCCGCTTGACGCGCTATGCTTACGGACTGAACAAAATCAAGGTGAAACCTTTTCCTGTAATACAGGCTTTAACTTACAAAGACATCAAGGAAAACAGCCGTACTATTCATAATGTCCGGTTATGGGACCGCCGTCCGCTGATACAAACCTACAGGCAGTTACAGGAAATCAGGTTGTATTATGATTTTAAAAGCGTCCAGGTAGACCGCTATCATTTTAAAAAATATACTGAAGTAGCGATAGCAGCAAGAGAATTGCCTGTATCGGAAATACCTGCCCGTGCACAAACGTGGGTGAACGACCATTTGATCTATACCCACGGTTATGGTATTGTGATGAGCCCGGTGAATAAAATTACACCCAACGGCATGCCTCAATTAATTGTAAAAGACATTCCCCCGACGACAACCCTGCCACTAAACCTGAAACAAATGGGCATTTATTACGGGGAAGAAACCGACCAATACGTTCTTGTAAATACGAAAGCCAAAGAGTTTGATTATCCCAAGGGCAACCAAAATGTGTATACAAGCTACAAAGGGAAAGGCGGAGTACGTATTTCTTCATTGTTCAGACGCCTGGTGTACGCCTGGAAATTTTCAGATATTAAAATTCTGCTTACAGGCTATATCACTAACCAAAGCCGCATCATGTTTTACCGTAATATCACAGAACGCGACCAGGTGCTGGCCCCGTTTTTGTCGTACGACAGCCAGCCATATCCTGTTGTGGGCAAAGATGGTAAAATTTACTGGATACACGATGCTTATACTACAACCAATATGTTTCCTTATTCGGAACCGGTTTTCCAGAATCCCATTGAACGGGGTTTGAATTACATCAGAAACTCGGTAAAAGTAGTAATCAACGCTTACGACGGGGATGTGTCGTTTTACGTTATCAATCCGAAAGATCCGCTAATTCAAACCTACCGGAAGATATTTCCGAAACTTTTCAAACCATTCAGTGCCATGCCTGCGTTTTTGAAAGCACACATCCGGTATCCCACCGATTTGTTTACCATACAGACAAAAATGTACAACGTCTATCACATGACTGACCCGAAAGTTTTTTACAATCAGGAAGATTACTGGCAAATACCGAATGAAATTTACAGCAATTTCCAGCAGCAAATGCTCCCTTATTATATCATTATGAGGCTCCCCAAAACAAAAAGGGAAGAATTTATTTTGATGCTGCCACTTACACCATCACATAAGGACAACATGGTTGCGTGGATGTGTGCCCGGTGTGATGCTCCTTATTATGGTCATTTGATTGTTTATTCGCTGCCAAAAGACAAACTGATTTTCGGCCCTATGCAAATCGAGGCCCGTATTAACCAAAAACCGGACATTTCTTCCGAACTAACATTGTGGGGACAACAGGGATCCCAGGTCATAAAAGGTAACCAACTGGTTATTCCCATTAAAAATTCATTCATTTATGTTGAACCTGTTTATCTGCAATCGGAACAGGGCCAGATCCCTGAACTTAAACGGGTTATCGTGGCTTACAAAGAGAAAATAGAGATGCAACGTACGCTGGACGAAGCACTGCAGGCAGTCTTTAACGCTCCTGCCGGTGTAAATATCTCCAGTGCCCAGCAGGTCCTTCCGCAAACAGGTTTACCGGTACTTTCCACCCAGGCGCGGGAAGCACTCAATCACTATGATAAGGCCCTGAACTATTTGAAAGAAAATAACTGGGCAGGCTATGGAAAAGAACTGCAGCAGATGAAAGAAATCTTATCGAAAATGGTAAAATCAAAATCAAGCAGCAAGAATCCGAACAATAATAAGTAATCTTTAACTATCAGAAATCTTAGTTGCCGGATGTTTTTTGTGTGCTTAACTATTTGCGATGCCTTCTATTCATAAGAGGAAATCTTTGCAAAAGCTTTTGGCAAAATAATTCGGTACCTGAAAAATTTTATAACTTTATTTTGAAAAAAACAGAAAAAGCAGATAATGGAGCATATCCCCAAAGATTTCATCAATTTCATACTGGTGCTGGTTTTTTCGTTGCTCATCGGCCTTGAGCAGCGAAGACATCACTTCAGAGATAAAAGGGGCACACTGTATGGCACTGACCGGACGCATGTTTTTATCGGCTTGCTGGGTTTTGTTTTGTATATTATTGCCCCACACAACCTGCTTATTTTTGCCGGGGGCGGTATGGCCATCGTCGTCTTTCTTGCCATCTTTTACTGGAAAAAAATTGAAAACAGGGAACAGTATGGTATCACTTCCATAGTAGTAGTATTGATAACATACAGCCTGGCACCATTAATTTACCTGAAACCCATTTGGCTGTCAGTCTCCTTGGTTACAGTAGTGTTAGTCTTTACCGAACTCAAACAATTCTTATGGAAACTGAGCAGCCGGTTTGACGAAAACGAATTTATCACCCTCGCTAAATTTTTACTCATCGCAGGGATCATCCTGCCTTTGTTACCGCACAAAGTGATGAATGCACATTTGCCGGTTTCCCCGTTTGATATCTGGCTGGCAGTTGTCATCATTTCGGGTATTTCTTATGCGGGTTATCTTATCCAAAAGTTTCTTTTTCCCAAAAAAGGAATTATGATCACCGGCATTCTGGGCGGTTCTTACAGCAGCACAGCCACCACAGTAGTATTGGCACGCCGGAGCAAAGGGCCAGACGCCAACGTATTACAAATTACTTCAGCCACCATGATGGCTACTGCCGTAATGTTTTTGCGGCTTCTGGTCTTAACCTTTATTTTTAATAATGCCCTTGCTTTTAAGCTAACCATACCTTTTGTGTCCCTTTCATTACTTTCCATACTGGTTTCATGGCTTATCCTGAAAATGGGAAAACGGCGAAAAGAGATGAATTTCAAAGAGATCAAAATCAAAAACCCGTTGGAATTTAAAACCGCTTTGTTGTTCGCTTTTTTGTTTGTCATTTTTGCCCTGATAACCAAACTTGTCATGCAGCATTATGGCCATAAAGGCCTCGACATCCTCTCTTTTGTGGTGGGCGTTACCGATATTACTCCTTTTCTGTTGAGCCTGTTTACCGGAAAATTCGGCCTGCCAATTGTTATTTTAAGCCAGGCAACCCTGATTGCTGCAACCAGCAACAATTTGATAAAACTAATTTACGCCCTGTTTTTGGGAAGCCGGGAACTGAGAAAGCCACTCATTATCGGTTTTTCCGTGATCATTGCTGCGAGTATCGTTTTCATTGTTGTTTAAAATACACTCTCTGTCTTATTACCCCTGCTCTGCTTTTGTTCCGGTATAAAAAATATTATATTGAACTTATGTTCATTATATTTTTATTAGTTTTGTAAAAAATTAAGCGGCATGCCTTGGTTTAATAAAGAGCGGGAACGGGAAAAATGGTTGCTCGGCTCCATATTCCTAAACTTAATCTTCTCAGTGGCCAAACTCGGATGGGGATTTTGGGTGGGGGCTACTGTTATCACGGCAGATGGCATTCATAGTATCTCAGATGTCATTGGCGCTTTCCTTGTTTTTCTTGCATTGCGTTTTGCCGGCCATAAATCCAAACGGTTTCCTTTCGGAATGAACAAACTGGAAGACTTTGCTGCTTCCGTAGGTGGTGTGGCCATAATACTGGCCGGATACGGCATTATCCGAACAGTTTTTTTCAGCAATGGTATTAAAACACCGGAAAATATCTTGCCGACGTTAATTTTCGTCACAGTAATCATTGTTCTTGAATTTGTTTTTTACTATTTTGAACACAAAGCCGGCCGACGGTTGAATTCTCCCGGGGTAAAAACCGATGCGCTGAACTGGCTGGGTGACATAGGTGCAGGGCTGGTGGTGATTGCCGGCATCGTTGGATGGCGTTTTTCCATTCCATACGCCCAGGAAACAGCAGTGATCATCATCGTTTTAATGATCTTTTACGGCGCATACGAAATCCTGCGTGATGCCATTCTTTCCCTGCTGGATGCATCGGCAGATAAAAAGACCCTGGAAAAAGCCAGGGCCGTTATCAACACTTTTCCGGAAGCCGGAAAAACCGAAAGACTTTTTATACGACGGTCGGGCAGTGTATTGTTTGCCGATATTGTGCTACAAGTAAAAGAAAAAAACATCGACAGTGCCCATTTGCTCATTGATAAAATTGAAAACCAACTGTACCGGGAGATCCCCAACCTGGCCATAGCCACCATTCACTATGAACCCGAACGAAAACCATTTAGAAAAGAGGCGCTTTTGCTGGATATAAGCAAAAAGAAAGTGGCCAGTACTTTCGGAAATTGCGCCTGGATCGAATTCAGGGAAGTTGATGCCAGTGGAAAAGTAATCAAAAGAGAGATGGAGAAAAATCCCGTAGCACACGGGCAACGCGGCAAAGCCATAAAACTGGCTGCCTGGCTTATTAAAGAACACGTGGACAAAATCATTATCCATCCGCAAGACATGGAAGAAGACCTGAACACTCTTTTTTCAGCTTTGGGAATTGAGGTTTCAGACAAGTTTTAATGCTTGCCCTCCCAGGAGAAATCCCCGAAAAACCTTATTTTTGTCTCAAACACTTCGTGCATGGACATTGAAAATATTATCTTTGATTTTGGCGGGGTTATCATTGACATCGATCCGATGCTAACGGTAAAGGAGTTGGAAAAACTGGGATTTCACAACATCGAAAAATTGAAATCAAAAGATTTTTATCAAAAAGTCATTTATAAATTTGAAAAAGGAATTGACACCCCGGCAGTTTTTCATGATAAGTTACGGACATACCTTCAAATGGATCTTTCCGACAGTCAGCTGGATGAGGCTTGGAACGCCCTGCTTTTCGATATTCCCGAAGAACGTATCCGGGTAATTGAAGAGGTGAAAAAACATTATCCTATCTATCTGTTGAGCAATTCCAACGAAATCCATTACGATCTGTATGTACGTGATCTGCAGTTGCGGTTCGGCTACCGCGAATTTGATGAACTGTTCAACAAAGCTTATTTTTCGTTCGACCTGCATTTGGCCAAACCACACGTTGAGATTTTTGAGTTTGTCATTAACCAGCACCATCTGAATCCCGAAAAAACACTTTTTATAGATGACCGTATCGAAAATATTGAAGGTGCCCGGAAAGCAGGGTTAAAAACTTTTCATTTGGCCCCTCCCCTGCGTATCCGCGATATTTTCAATACCGGCGTTTTAAAACCGGGCCTGGAAATAGTTTAAAGTGTCCTGAAAATTATTTCTTTTTCTACCTTTGCGGCTTAAAATTTCATTTATGACGACAATTTGTGTCTTTTGCGGTTCCAGCATGGGAAACAATCCCCTGTACCAAAAAGCGGCGAAATCTGTGGCCGGTTATTTTATTAAACACAATATCCGGTTGGTTTACGGCGGCGCACAGGTGGGCCTCATGAAAATTTTAGCCGATACCCTTCTGGAAAACAACAAAGAGGTAATAGGCATTATGCCCGGGCTGTTGATTGAGAAAGAGGTGGCACACAGTGGTATTTCCCAAATGATCAGGGTTGAAACCATGGCCGAACGCAAAGAAAAAATGATGGAAATATCCGATGGTTTCATTGCCCTGCCGGGAGGTTTCGGAACATTTGACGAATTATCAGAAGTATTGATATATAATCAGTTACGAATAATGGACAAACCGGTGGGGATTTTAAACACAGCAGGCTATTTCGATAAAATGCTGGAATTTTTTGATCATTCGGTCCACGAGGGGTTTGTCCGTGCCGAACACCGTAACAACCTGCTGGTTTCCGATGATATTGAAAAGCTTTTCCGGCTTATGCAGCAATACAGCCCTGTTTCTATGGGAAAGTGGCTGGAGGACATCAAAGCTGAATCAGGACATAATATTCATCATTGA
>JALUYM010000333.1 GCA_027018745.1 Bacteroidales bacterium
AAAATCACATGCATAGCTGGTTGCAATGTCCTGTAAAGAGTATATGTCCTTTTAAAAAGTACATATAAAAAAACCTGTTCCTATCTATCATTAAATACAAGAATGTATAAGGCTTTTGGTTTCATGTTTCTTCCTTTGCGGAAGGTCTTCAAAATCATTCTTCTTTGACTGTCTGATGATTACAGCTGTTCCGAAAGGTATTTTTCCAGCGTGCGGATATCATTGCTGAAACGCCGGATGCCCTCGGAAAGTTTTTCGTTGGCCATGGGGTTCTCGTTCAAATGCCAACGAAACGACATTTCATTTAAGTTGACTTTTTCCAACGGGGAACGGGCTGCTGCTTCCGGTGTTAAAACAGGTTTTACTGGCTCGTTTGACTGTTCCAGTTCTTCCAGCAGCCTCGGTGAGATTGTCAGTAGGTCGATGCCTGCCAATGCCATAATTTCTTCTTTGTTGCGAAAGCTTGCCCCCATTATCTCGGTCGAATAATCGAATTTGTGATAGTAATGATAGATTTCACGGGCAGAATGGACCCCCGGATCCTGTTCGGCCGGAATAGCTTCCAATCCTTTTTCCTTTTTGTACCAGTCGAGAATACGGCCTACAAAAGGGGAAATTAATGTAACCCTTGCATCAGCACAGGCAATGGCCTGGGTAAGGCAGAAAAGCAGTGTTAAATTGGTATGAATGCCCTCTTTTTCAAGAATGACGGCTGCCTGTATACCTTCCCATGTAGCAGCTATTTTTATGAGAACCCGTTCGCGGGAAATACCCTCTTTTTCATATAAACCAATCAATCCTTTGGCATAAGAGATGGTATCGAAAATACGGAATGATAAACGGGCATCAACTTCTGTAGAAACTCTTCCGGGCACGATTTTTAAAATTTCCAAACCGAAATTGACAAAAACTTTTTTCAGCCCTTCCCGCAGTTTTTGTTTGGTATCGCCGGGGGCTTTCCGGGCATAATGCACTGCATCGTCCATCAAATATTTGTATTTCGGTTCTATGGAGGCCTGCAAAATAAGTGATGGATTGGTTGTTGAGTCTTGTGGTTGATATTTTTTAATTAATTGGAAATCACCGGTATCGGCAACAATGGTTGTGTATTTCTTTAATTGTTCAAGTGTGCTCATATTTTTCTCTTTATGGATATTCAAAGATAAACGAACTTTTTGAAAACAGAAAAATGCACCGGAATATTTTAATCTGTACAGGCTTTATTGCGCAAAAGTTTTTTTGCAGAGGATACACCGGCCATTGCGGAACTTTCCTGTCATTCCCGAATCCCTCCGAATCCGTACGGACGTACCTCATTTTAAATGAAAAAAATTTATGTACATTTGACAAGCAATTTTTTAAGCAATACATTTTTCCTGACAAAAGCAAAAGGAGGCAGGGCCTATGGTAGAGACTGTAAAATTAGGTGGACGATTGAGATGGTATCATATTGCCAAACCCTCCGAACAGGATTTTGAATTTCTGGAAAATACCTTTCATTTTCATGCCCTTGACATTGAAGACTGCCGGCAAATTAATCAACGACCGAAAATCGATGTTTACGACGATTACTATTTTCTTATTCTGAATTTTCCTAATTTCGACAGGCAAAACCTTTTCGTTAAACCCAAAGAAGTGAAAATTTTCTGGGGCGAAGATTACATTATTACGGTCGGGAAAACGCACTGGGCTATCGAAAACCTGTTTAAAGAAGCCAAAAAACAGGAAGAACGTGGAGAAGATTTTGAAATTGCCACCTCTGATGCATTGCTTTATACTATGATGGAACGTCTTATGACACAAGCCGTTTATCTTTTGCGTAAGGTTGGCCTCGAACTGGAACTGATCAACCGTGAGTTGTTCAATACCCGGGCAGAAACGATCATAGAACGGCTTTCGGCCACACGCAAGAACATCATTGTTCTCAACACCATGTTTAAACCGCAATTGCGTGTTTTTAACAAATTTGAATCGGGAAGCATCCAGGGCTTCGCCGACAACATGGAAGATTACTGGGGAAATATTCTTGACTACTACAATAAAATCTGGGATATGACCGAAGATTATGCCGAACTGATTGAAGGGTTGTCCACTACTTTTGATTCCATGCAGACTAACAAAACCAATGAGATCATGAAGATACTGACCCTGATTTCTTCCATTGTCTTACCACTGACGTTTCTCACCGGGCTTTACGGTATGAACGTTACCCTGCCCCTTCAGGAAGAGAGGACGGCTTTTTGGATTTTACTGGCACTCATGGTTATCCTCAGCGTGGGAATGATCGCATATTTCAAGAAAAAGCATTGGATGTAAAAGATCGATATTTGTTTTGCGTTTATAATATTATCTCAAAATTATCCCAGTCACGGCCCACGTTGAATTTATTACGAAAGGCCTGTAATTCTTCTCCTGAAAGGGTTGTATGCATAACGGCTTCCTGGTTTTCGGGGGCTTCCGACAAAATATTCCCTTTGGCATCAACAAGCTTGGAATGGCCACTGTAATCATTTCCTTTCCCATCTTTTCCCACCCGGTTTACGCCTAAAACAAAAGCTTGGTTTTCAATAGCCCGTGCTACCAGCAGGGTATCCCACGGATAAGAGCGAACAGCCGGCCAGTTGGCTACATAAATGGCAAGATCATATTCTGATCCGCCATTTTTAAACCGGTTTTTGCACCATACCGGAAAACGCAGGTCATAGCAAATCATGGGCCTGATTTTCCAGCCTTTCAACTGAACAACCAGTTGTCTGTCTCCTGCCCGAATGTGTTTATGTTCGCCACCCATGGAAAAAACATGCCGCTTTTGGTAATGGTCAAAAGAACCATCGGGCCGCATCCAGACCAGGGTATTGGTAAAATGCTTCTTCTCTTTCATTAAGAAGCTGCCTGTAATGACCGCTCCGGTTTGTGCTGCCATTTTTCGCATCCAGTTCAGGGTTTTACCATGAGTAGTTTCGGCAAAAGGGGCCGGGTCAACAGGAAATCCGGTGGTAAAGGTTTCGGGAAGGACGATGAGGTCTGCCTTTTTCTGCTGTGAAAAGATCATTTTCCCCAGGCGTTCCCTGTTTTTGGCAGGGTTTTCCCAAACGAGGCCTGATTGTATGTAAATGACATCAAGGTTTTCCATGTTTATTTGTTATGATTTCACGTTCATCACTTCTCAAATTTCTGACAGCATTCTGGTAGCCTCTGCCAATGTCTCTTCTTTTTTGGCAAAACAAAAGCGCAGTATTTTATGGTCGTCACCATTTTGATAAAAAGAAGAAACCGGTATTGCGGCAATCTTATGTTCTTTGACCAGCCAGCGGGCAAAATCCATTTCGGATTTATCGGAAATGGCACTGTAGTCCAGCAGTTGAAAATAGGTTCCGTGTGCCGGCAATACTTTAAAACGCGATTTTTTTAATCCCCTGACAAAAAAATCACGTTTGGCCTGGTAAAAATTCCCCAAATGAATATAGTTTTCTTTGTTTTCAATGAAGTCGGCGATGGCATATTGTACCGGTGTATTACTGGCAAAAACCACAAACTGGTGGATTTTCCGGAACTCGGCCATGAGTTTTTCAGGCGCCAGCACAAAGCCTGTTTTCCATCCGGTAGCATGGAATGTTTTTCCAAAAGAACCAATGACCAATGACCGTTTGGCCAGTTCGGGAAACCGGCAGACGCTTTGGTGTTCCAACCCGTCGAAAATCAGGTGTTCATAAACTTCATCACTTAAAACGACAATATCTCTCTCGTTTGTCAGCCTTTCCAGCCGTTTCATGTCATCTCGTTTGATAACACTGCCGGTGGGATTTTGAGGAGAGTTGATAATAATAAGCCGGGTACGGTGTGTTACCATACGGGGCAGTTCTTCCCAATTAATGCTGAAATCAGGAAACTCCAGCCTTGCATATTTTACCAATCCCCCGTTAATTTTAACTGCCGGCGCATAACAATCATAAGCCGGTTCAAAAATAATGGCTTCATCGCCTTCTTTGATAAATGCCGAAACAGCTGTGTACACAGCTTGCGTGGCACCGGCCGTAATATTGATTTCCTTTTCGGGATCGTAACGGACACCGTATTTATCTGAAAACATTTTAGAAATGGCCATACGCAACGGTTTCACTCCTTGCATGGGCGCGTATTGGTTCAGGCCTTTTCTCATGTAATGATAAACCCGTTCGATGAGTCCTTCCGAAACAGGAAAATCAGGAAAACCCTGCGACAGGTTAACGGCATGGTTATCCGCAGCCATTTGCGACATGGTGGCAAAAATAGAAACACCTGTTCCGGGCAGTTTCGTTTTTATTGTTCCTTTGAATGTTTCCATAATAAGAAATTGATAAACAAAAATACAAAGTTTTACGTCCGGAAACGATTGCAAACCTGCCTGAACATGAATTACCCTTTATACAGGTTGGTTGTCATGCCAAAAATAATGGTCGTATGCAAATACAATCATTTATCTTATTAGCTTTGCAGTAATGAAAATCATATAAATATTATGGCCATGAAAACAATTGATAACTATAATTTTAAAGGAAAAAAGGTTTTGGTCAGGGTGGATTTTAATGTGCCCCTGAACGAGAAATTTGAAATCACTGATGATACGCGTATCCGTGCCACGGTACCAACCATTCAAAAATTACGACAGGAGGGTGCTGCTGTTATTTTAATGTCGCATTTGGGCCGTCCGAAAAATGGTCCGGAAGAAAAATTCTCCTTAAAACATGTAATAAAAAACTTGTCGGAAAAATTAGGTACAACGGTACAATTTGCCGACGACTGCATTGGAAAGCAGGCTTTTGAAAAAGCTGCTGCTTTGAAAGCCGGCGAAGTATTGTTACTTGAGAACCTGCGTTTTTATAAAGAGGAGACTGCTGGGGATGTGGCTTTTGCCAAAAAGTTATCGGAACTGGCCGATGTGTATGTCAACGATGCCTTTGGTACGGCACACCGTGCCCATGCTTCTACTGCCATCATTGCACAGTTTTTCCCTGATGCCAAAATGTTTGGTTATGTGATGGGAAACGAACTGAAAAATATCAACAAAGTGCTGAATGAAGGAGAAAAACCTTTTACCGCTATCCTCGGGGGGGCCAAGGTTTCCGGAAAAATCGAGATCATCAACAACCTGCTCGACAAAGTGGACAACCTCCTCATAGGCGGCGGTATGATGTTTACTTTTATTAAAGCCAAAGGAGGTAAAGTCGGGAATTCGCTGGTGGAAGATGATTTAATAGAAACTGCTAAAGAAGCTATGCAAAAAGCGGAAAAGCTGGGTGTTCAGTTGTACATTCCGCAGGATGCTACCATTGCCGATAAATTTGCCAACGATGCCCGGCAAAAATGCTGTCCGTCAGATGAAATTCCCGATGGGTGGATGGGTCTGGATATCGGTGTGGAAGCCAGTGAAACATTCAGGAAAGTGATTGAAAACTCGGCAACCCTTTTGTGGAACGGCCCCATGGGGGTTTTTGAAATGGACAACTTTGCCGAAGGCACCCTGGACATAGCCCAGGCCATTGCCCGGGCTACTGCCAAAGGGGCTTTTTCACTGGTCGGCGGTGGTGATTCTGTGGCAGCTGTCAACAAATACCATTTGCAGGACAAAGTAAGTTATGTTTCCACGGGGGGCGGTGCCATGCTGGAATACATCGAAGGGAAGGCCCTGCCGGGCGTGGCAGCTATTGAAGGTTAGCGAACCGGTATTAACAATTGAATTTTAACAGTGCCGGGTTGTAAAAAAATTGTAATTTTGCAGCCCGGTATTTTTATGGCCTCATAGTTCAAGGGATAGAATAGGAGTTTCCTAAACTCTAGATCCAGGTTCGAGTCCTGGTGAGGCTACTAAGTTTCCTTTGCGATGCCGTTTTATACCTATGTTTTGTTTTCCGAATCTCACAAAAGGTTTTACAAAGGCCATTGTGAAGATATGGAATTACGGTTAAAACAACATAATGAAGGCCATACAAAGTCGACCAAACCGTTCAAGCCTTGGAAAATCGTTTATTATGAAGTTTTTGAGACCAGGGAAGAAGCCATCACCAGGGAAAAATATTTTAAAACGGCTGCCGGACGAAGGTTTCTCAAAAAGAATTTAAACAAAACCGGGATAAAATAACAGGAGTTTCCTAGACTCTGGATCCAGGTTCCCCGCCCGTACCGAACGGTACGTTCGGGCGGGGAACCTTGGTGAGGCTACTATCAATCTTTCTAACTTATTGAGTTTCAATGTCGGGATGTTTCTCTTTCCCAACTTTTTCCCGACTTTGTATAGTGTATTCGCATTTTTCTGACAAAATATAACGATATTGACTGATTAAAGATACGAAATAATTTGAATAATCTGAAAATAAATATCTTTTTTATTACCCACCCCTTCACCCCACCAAGAGGAGGGGATTTATGGAATTTATTTTCTGATTTTCATTGTCTTAGCAAAGTAAAAAAATTTAAACTTTAAACAATCTCTCTTTAAACAACTTCATCCAAAAACCTTTAGAAAAAATGATTAAATTTGTAGTGATTTGTTAAATAAATCAGACATGTTCAAAACAATTAAAATTGACCGTAACAAGCTGACAATTATGGGGGTAAAGTTTTCAAATTTGAAAACTTTGGAAACTACTGCAAATGCAATAGGGAGTAATATGTTTGAAGGTTTTGAACCGACAAAAAAAGGGGTCGAGATTATTAGAGATTACGTTATGGGGAAAATTTCTTTGTCCGAACTAATAAAATTTGCAAAGGAAAAGACCTATGTCTGATGCATACAAATATGTTGACCCTGATTATACCTATACCGATCCTAAAACAGGAATACTTAGAAATTTAGCAGGTTTGACAGACCCCGAAGCTTTACTTTTTTTTGAAAGCGGGGCTGTTGCAAAACGTATTCAAGAACTCTATGAGAATCCAATCAAGATAAAAGGAATTGAAAGCCTTTTTGCAATTCACAAGCATCTTTTTCAAGACGTTTATGCCTGGGCTGGAGAAAAAAGAAAAGTAGAAATAAGTAAAGAAGGTAAACAATTTTTTCCGACAACACATTTTGAAAATGCTTTTAGATATATTGACTCTTTAATATCGGAGTTCAGAAAAATCTCAAAAAATAATAAAAAGCAAATAGCCAAAAAATTAGCAGAAATTCTGGATACTGTAAATTATCTTCATCCTTTTAGGGAAGGAAACGGACGAACTCAAAGAGAATTTTTGAGATTGTTAGCTTTGGAAAAAGACCTTGTTTTAAATTTGAACCCGCCAGACAACAAAAATATATACGACCAATATATGCAGGGAACAATAAACAGTGATGTAAAAGTTTTAACAAAACTGATATTAGAACTAATTCATAAATAGTGAAGTTGTTTAAAGTTCAGGATATTTTTGTTCTTGATAAGATACTCTAAAAGAATAAATTACATCTAAAATTCAATTGTTATTTTTGTTTTAAAAAAATATTTGTTAAACGGTTTTCCTTCATGCCTTTGGCATGAAGGAAAACCATAATTCGTTAAATTAGTGTAATTTGTTGGCTTTTATCAACGAATTACACTAATTACACGCCCGCCTGACCGGACGGGCAGGAATTCCATCTCGCCGCAGGCGAGTTAGAATTCATGTTATTGCAATAGAATATTAAATAGGGAAAAATGAATAAGAATTTGCTCATTTGGTTTATATGGTACTTAGTAATAATGAGTTAACTTTAAACAACTTCAGTATCCAGTAAACAGAAAAACACCACCTGATTCAAATTTAGTTAAGATGCACTTTACACACTTTTTGGGATAGTATCTCCTGGTGAGGCTACAAAGATTAATTTATTTCAACGCATGAAAAACCAGCAGGGGGATGGATGTCTGGAAAAGGAATTTCCGGGCAATACCCGGATCATAAAAGCGTGAAATGAGCGTACGATGGTGGGTAGTCAAAGCGACCAAATCAATTTTTTTCTCTTTGATAAAATCTTCCAGCCCAAGCTGGGGGTCAAGGCATTCCAAAAGGCCGCATTCCAGGTTCTCAACTCCCAGAGTTTCCACAAGAAATTTCCTTACCTTGTGCAGGTAGGCCTCTTCGGGTTTTTCGATTTCTTCCGAAACGTGAACACAATAAATTTTTGATTGAAAAGGTTTTACAAAAGAAGCCAGCTTATTCAAAGCCCAGTAATCAGATTGGTTGAGGTCGGTGGCATACAACACCCGCCGGGGTATTTCAAATTTGCCGGCATCGTAATCTTTCGGTACGGCAAGTATCGGTACCCTGGCTTTTTTTATTACTTTGGCTGTTACACTGCCAAATGAGCGGAACCCTTCCAGCTCGCTGCCACGCGTACCCATAATGACCAGTCCTGGACGGTACATTTTAATATATGTCAGTATGGTAGAGGCAGCACTGCCTTTCACCAAATCATAAAATACATTCACACCTTGTATTTTATGTTGTTTCAGGATGTTTTTCAGTTTTTGGGAAAAAGCTTTCAGGTTATTGTCCGTTTCCTCTTCTATTTTGAAGCCTACATCATCGAAGTTCATAGAAAAACTGAAACTTTCCAACTGTGAAAAAGGGACCACCCCCGGGTCGAAATAGGCGTTCAGTAATTGTACATCTGCTTTCATTTTAGCAGCAATTTGCAAAGCATACAGGGCAGCATTTTCGGCGTGCGGGGTAAAGTCGAACGGAACCAGAATCCGCCGTGCAACACGCATAAAATCAACTGCTTCCTGTTTCTTTTGGCCGTAAGCACTTTTAAAGGATTCCCAAACTTCTATGGCTTTTTCCATGTCTTCGGAACGAATGATCACCTGAACGCCCCCCGGACCTTCTTTCATCCGGTTGGTATTTGTCATAAAACTCTCGATACCTGTTTGTTCCAGCCTGGCGCTGAGCAACTGTGCCCGCATGTATGTCAGCGTGGCAAGGGTAATAAATTCTTTTTTCATGGTATTGGTATGCCGGTCAAAAAATCATGTAAATATAATAAATTCTCAGATAAAGGGCAACCAATAAAATCACAAAACAAATAATGCTATCTTTATAAATACCCTTTAGCAAATAAAAATACATGGTCCGCAGGAAAATTGACTATTTTTGCATGCTCATTTTAAGGAAATTATGAAGGGGTACGGAAAAGAAAAACATTCTCAGAAAGGGGAAAAGCCTGTTTTAAAACCCGGTCGTCCGGCACAAAGGAAAAAAGCCGGAAAACCGGAAAGGACAAAGGATGGTGTCCGTCTTAACAAATACCTGTCTCATGCCGGTAT
>JALUYM010000334.1 GCA_027018745.1 Bacteroidales bacterium
TTGATATAATTATGCGGTATCAGTTGAACCTTTATCTGAAACTGTCGCGTGCCTATTATTCCAAGGGACGCGAGGAAGAGAAAGGTTTATCAGTTGATGAAGGCTCGCGGGAGTCGGATGGAACGGCCAAAGCGAGCCTTGCACTCATCAGCCGTTCGCTGGTTGCCTGGTATTATTTGCTGCACTTTTTCCCGGATCAAACAACCGCAATCAATGAGATTATGTACCTGCTGATGCGCATTAAATATCATTTGGAGAAGGAATTTCCCCATGCTTCTACCTTTATACGGCCTGGTTTTGATGAACCATAATTCGATTGGCAGCCCAGGGCCGGTTTTTCTGATAATACACCGGAAACTTCGCTGAATACCGGATTTTGCCATCCCGGGCAGGAAAAGTATCTGTAAACAATAAAATATCAGTATGTTAAGATACTTCCCATAGCCCGGAATGATCCGTATTCACAAATAAGCAATTTTATAAGGTTTTGTGTGAGGCCTTTCTCCATCTATTTTATCACTTTCACAGAAGGGACCTCCATCAGTTTTCCTTTCACAAAGACAGCTGCTTCAATTTTTGTCCCTTTGGGGACGGTAAAAGGCCTTTCATATTTTTTCGATTGTATCACAGGCCTGCTGCCGTTCAGCGTATAACGTATATCGGGATGGTAAATTTCTGAAGTCAGCGCTATTTGATATCCTGTTTTAGTACTGTCCTGCACCACAATATCCACTTTGTAAGAACCGGGGCAATAGTTGTACCCGAGGGCTTTGTAAATTTGAAAATGTTCATGGATACGCCGTTGGAAATCAGGCCAGTTTTTTTCTTTGGCCGGTGTCCAGTCAACTTCTGCAAGTGCTGCCATTCTCGGCAGGGCCATATATTGCACTTTTTTAAAAGTGGGGATATATTCTGTCCATACACAACCTTCGGCGCCCAAAATATGTTTGGCCTGGGCAGCGTTCAGCACTTTAGGGACAGGATCGTAGGAATAGACTTTTTTCAGGGTGGTAAACCCGCCGATGGCGATGGGCTGGAACTTAGGATTTGCCTGATAATGATCAAAATAGGTGTATCCGCTTGGTGCCATAATCACGTCATGGCCCAGGCGTGCTGCTTCGATACCGCCTTTTATTCCCCGCCAGGACATAACGGTGGCATGCGGGGAAAGTCCCCCTTCAAGGATTTCGTCCCATCCGATCATTTTACGGCCATGGGCATTCAGGAATTTTCCTATTTTCCCGATAAACCAGCTTTGAAGCCCGTCTTCATTTTTTAAATGGTATTTTTTGATCAGCCGCTGGCAAAGTTTGCTCTCTTTCCACCTGGCTTTGGGTACCTCATCACCACCTATATGAATGTATTTTGATGGGAAAAGTTCCATGACTTCGGTCAGTACGTTTTCAAGAAATTGAAAGGTTTGTTTTTTGGGGCAGTAAATATTTTTAAAAACGCCCCAGGTGGTGGCTACATGGAACGGCCCGGGCGTGCAGGCCAGTTGGGGATAAGAAGCCAGGGCAGCACTGCAATGCCCGGGCATTTCAATTTCAGGGATGATGGTGATATGCCGTTGTGCAGCATAGTGAACAATATCACGGATTTGTGCTTGCGTGTAAAAACCGCCATAGCGTTTTTTGTCGTAACGCACCGGTTTGGAACCATAACGGCCTATCAGTGTTGAGTCGCGCCAGGCGCCGATTTCCGTAAGTTTGGGATATTTCTTTATTTGGATACGCCAGCCCTGGTCATCGGTCAGGTGCCAGTGAAAGGTATTGAATTTGTACATGGCCAGCATGTCGATGTAACGCTTAATATCGGCCGGGGGGAAGAAATGCCGGCTCACGTCCAGGTGCATTCCCCTGTAAGGGAACCTGGGGGCATCCTGGATAAAACAGGCCGGGATTTTCCACTCTTTTTGATGGATGGATTCATAAAAAGAGGGCGGGAACAATTGCAACAGGGACTGTATCCCGTAAAAAATGCCCTTGGAGGCCGGCGCAACAATGGCAATGTTTTGTTTGGTAACGTTCATCTCATAACCTTCCTGGTTTTTTGAAGCCTTTGGTGATAACCGGAGGACAATGGTATTGCTCATGTCCATTTCACCCTGCACGGAGTCAATTTCAGGCTTAAAACCGGTGTGTTTGCTGATGATATTTGCCAGGTAATGGGATTCGAATTTCAGTTTTTCCGGTTGGACAACCAAAATACGGGTTTTACTGTTCCATTTAAAATTTCCCGGGAGGACCGTCAAATGGGCCGGTTTGGGAATGATGTTAATGGCAGTTTGTTTGGGACTTTCATTACAAGAAAAGAAAGAAAGTGAAACAACTGACAGAATGAGAAAGAGTAACTTTTTCATGATTATATTTTTTATGGTTCAACATGGTGTTTTCCTACTTTATAACCGAAAGTGGCGAAATAAAGGATCACGGCATAAGAAACGAACAGGATGGAATGGGCATGTGTACTGCCAATGGAAGGGATGCCGGCCAGGTATCCGTATAACAGAGGTATGGTGGCCCCGCCGGCGATGGCCATAATCAAAACAGCCGATGCCTGCTTGGTAAATTTGCCCAGGCCTTCAATGGCCAGCGGCCAGATAGCGGGCCACATAATGGAATTGGCAAAGCCGAGGGCAGCCACAAACAGAATAGAGGTGTAACCGTGTGTAAAAACGGCAAACAGTGTGAATAAAATTCCTAACAGAGCAAAATATTGAAGCGCTTTTTGTTGTGAAATAAATTTGGGGATGGTGATGATGCCCACGATATAGCCGACGATCATGGCGAACATGGTATAAGAAGGGAAGAACCTTGCCACGCTGACACTAAAGCCCAAAGAGAGGCCGTAGTTAATTTGAGCATCCACAGGGATTACCTCGGCCCCCGAATAAAAAAACAAAGCCAACACGCCGAGCCAGAAATAAGGGAAGGCGAAAAGGCTGGTTCGCCGTACTTCATTTTCCCGGATTTCTTCTTCTTCGGCTTCTACTTCCGGCAGGCTCGATATCCAAATGACCACGGCCAGGATAACCAAAACCACGGCCATGATAACATAAGGCAGGATAACCTTCATGGCCAGTGCGTGCAAAGCAGCTTCTTTGCGTGCCAGGCTCATGCTGCCCAGGTTTTTATTGAGTTTTCCCAGTCCGTTCAGGATAATAGCCCCCAAAATAATCGGGCTTAAAATGCCGGCAAACTTATTGGCAACGCCCATGACGCTGATACGTTTGGCGGCACTTTCGATAGGCCCTAAAATGGTAACATAAGGGTTAGCGGCTGTTTGCAGGAGTGCCAGGCCGGTTCCCTGCACAAAAAGCCCGGTTAAAAACCAAACATAATTACGGGTAAAAGCTGCAGGGATAAAAATGAGCGCCCCCAGCGCCATAACGATCAGCCCCAGTGACATTCCGTTTTTAAATCCTGTTTTTTCCAGCACCCTGGCAGAGGGCAGTGCCATGACAAAATAGGAAATATAAAACGCAAAGGTCACGAAATATGACTCAAAAGTAGTCAGCTCGCAGGCTGTTTTTAAATAGGGGATAAGGGTGGCATTGAGCCAGGTTACAAATCCGAAAATAAAAAACAGTATCCCGATGATAATAATGGGACCTAATTGGTTTTGGTTACTTTTTGATGTTTGGTTTGTCATCTGTTTTGTTTTTTCAAATGATTTGGCTCGTTTTATGAGCATAAAAATAAAGTTTAATTTTCAACGAGAGAAGCTGCTCCAACCAGGGCAATATCCTGGCTACGCACAGGAAAAATTTCAATATTATTGATGACATGGCCATAGGGGAAATCATGGATCTCTTCCCACATACTTTGCTCAAAAAGCTGGAAGCTCCTGCTGAGCGATCCCCCGAGAATAACTGCCTCAGGGGCAAGGATATGGATAGCTATTTTGATGGTTTTTCCAAGGTGATGCCCAAAACGTTGAAACATTTGCCGTGCTTTTTTATTTCCTTCCATGGCAAGGGCGGCTGCTTTTTCTCCTGATATCCGGTAATGGTTTTGAAAAAACTGACCACTGCAATAATTTTCCAATATTCCTTCACGATATGGAAGCGAACCAAATTCTCCTGCGCCACAGCCAACGCCCTGGTGCAGTTTTCCATTAATCACAATACCTCCGCCAAGTCCTGTTCCAAGCGTTAAACCTATCAGGTTACGGAATTTTTTTCCATAGCCTGAATTTATGGCCCCTAAGGCAAAACAATTGGCATCGTTATTTATGTAAACCGGCAGGTTCCATTGCCCCTCAATAATTTTTTTTAGGGCAACGCCGCTCATAGCCGGAATATTCTGAATATCGTAAACCACTCCGGCTTTTGTGTTCACAAGCCCCGGCACGCCAATTCCGATTCCGGCCAGGCCTTTCCTGTTTAGTTTTTTTATTATGGAATGAATACTTTCAATAATTACTTCCTGTTTTTCGGTGATGGGCGTCGGAATGGTTTCTTTTGCAAGGATATTTCCATCTTTTACCACTCCTGCACTTATCTTAGTCCCGCCTATATCAATCCCAATTTTTATTTTATGGTTATTTTCCAATGCTTTTTAAATTTGGTTTGTTGTTCAATTAATAGATTTTAAAATCCTTCCATTGATTTTTCCAGTTCCCTGGCTTGTTGCAGGAATGTTTCCACATTCATGCTTTTGAAAAACAACAAGCCGTGGGCAGCCCTGATTCTGGGAGAGGGGTTTTCGTAAAAGAAATCTTTTCCCAGGAGCAGTTCCACCTGTTTTTTTTGGTCAATCCAGATTTGTTGTGAGAGTGTGCTGAATTTTCCATCGAGCATATAACTAGGGAATGATGCATTTACCTGACTAAGGTAGCAGTCGGTAAAAGCCTCATCAAGAATAGCAAGTGAGTTCAGGGAAACGGGAACAATAACATCGGCTTCGGCCGGATGAAAACGGTACCATACATTTCTATAGCCGATGATACGCAGGTGGGAAAGGTCTTCCTCTTTTTGCCATAACCTGATGGCTTCGGCAATGGCCTGCAGTACTTTGTAGTGTGTGTCGGGCCCGCTGCCTTCGGGGTCAAAGGCCAGGCTTATAATCGTTGGTTTGATTTTTTTCAACTGTTCGAAAATGGGCATTACATCCCGCGAACGCTCAGGTTGTTCGGTAAAAATATCACCCGTGTAAAAGCCCAATCGCAGGTGGTGCACTTTTTTTACCTGTACCCCGAAATGTGCCCAAACCAGTTCCTCTTCAAATTCCCGCAACATGCCTTTCAGTTTTTGGATGTCAGGCGGGTTTTTTTCGCCATCGTAAGAATTTTCAAGTACTTCAATGGTTTTTTCTATTTGTTTTTTGAGGTGTCGTGTATTTTTCAACTGGTATATTTCCACCAAAGCACGTACCATCCGGTGACTGAGCCCGCGGCGGCGCTCAATAGGTTCTCCCGATGCCACTTTGCCGAGGTAATGGTTTACATCTTTGTCCCATTTGTATTTATAGCCTGTTTTATAAAAATCGGGATAGTGGATCATTTGGATTTCATCCCTGTCCAGAAAATAAAGGATGTCTTTGAGTGTTTTTAAAATAAAATGGTTGGTTACGGCAGTAAACCCGGAGGTAAGTATGGTAAAGTCAAAGGAATTGGAAGCTTCCCGCAACTGATGCGAAACATAGGGCAATAATCCCAGGATGATATCATCGTGGTGCGGTCCGGTATGGTAAAAACGTTGGGCCTTTTCTTTTTGCATTCCCAGGTCAATTTTCTTTTTCATGTCTGATACGACCTGTTGGACGGTGTCTTTACTTAAATGGGGTATCCTGCTGCAATACGGGTCGTTTTTTAAATCGTCCAGTGTCAGTTTATGCCCGTATTTATTTAGTTTTTTCACCAGGTCGAGGACGGCCCTTTGTGTTTTTTCTTTGTTCCATTCCCCTGAGTAATAGTCTTCTATACTGTCTTTTAATTTGATGGCCGCACCCTTGGTCAGGTAAAACCGGCTGTTTCTCAATTTTTGAAGTGCCGTGGCCGGATACTGGTTGGAAGGTTTGTTTTCCAATGCGTTTTTCACGACATCCGCTTTTGCTTCGCCGGCAGCAAATATAATGGCCACTGCCTCCGGATTATAGGTAATGGTTTGTAACCCAATGGTGATTACCAGGCGGTTTTTGGAAATCTCAATACCTCCCAAATCTCCTGCTGCCACGGCCTGGGTTTCAAAATTTGTTTCCATCAACCGTGTGGTGGAAAAATGGTCAGAACCTTTGATGTTGAATGCAATATGGCCATCGGGGCCTATGCCCCCGAGAAAAAAGCCGATACCTCCTTTTTCGCGGATCTTTTGTTCATATTCAGCACACCAGTCGTCGATCATAAAGATAGAGGCTTTTTGACAACGTTCCTGATTGGTTTTGGCTTCGCGGTAACGCAGGCTGAGGTCAACTTTTAAATCCGGGAAAACTTCCTTGTAGGTTCTGCCGTTGTGCAACGGTATTTTGTTGGCATTAATGAGCAGTGCCTTTTTGGGATCTAATCCGAAACCTTTGATATAAAATTCGTTAACATAATTATGGAAACTGTTTCTTTGTCCGGGGTCAATGGGATAGAACTCGTCAATCTGGACAAAATGAAGGCCTTTCAGGACTGGTTTTCGGTCATGTTTCAAACCGTATTCATCCAGGATTTTCCTGCCTTTCTCATTATCCCAGTTTTCCAGCAGGAAATCTGTCCATTTAATGAAGTATTCCGGGGTTTTTCCTGTAGGAAGACTGATGACCCCTTCAGGGTTTTCCTGTACCCATTCCAAAAAGCGCAAAGCGGTTATCATTCCCAATTGTGGAAAATTATCCACCAGCAAGTATGGGATTTTAGTGTTTTGATAAACAGTTTTCTGTTTGGAAAGAAACCGGGTTTCAACGGTTGAAAATTGTTCCATCTTACCTTTTATACTACCACTCATTCTGTAATGAATCTTTTTAAATTGTTTAGAGGCTTAAAATAAGCCAAAAAAGTTTTAGTAACTCGTTAAAGGAAAACATAGGGATTACAAGAAAGTAAGATAGGTCCCCAATAATAACTATCTTGACTTTCCCCTAATTCCTTCATTCCATAAATGTTTCAGATTTTTGACAAAATTCTTTTTATGTTTACTTTGTCCAAGTTGGTTTTTGATAAATTATATGTTTTGAATTCAAGTACTTTAAATGGGATTCTAAACGTATCTTAAAGGAATTCCAATTTTTATTAGTTCCCCATTCGACCTCAGATAGTGCTTCTAATCTTGGAAAAACATGGTATTCAAACATAGCCTCAGAGGGTATTTCTTCAGTCCAAACACAGCCCTGCATACCAATGACTTTTTTAACAATCTTTGGAGAATAAACAGAATCAGGATTATACCTATATAAAGCCCGGGTCAGTGTGTCTGCTTTATTGTTACTACTGAGATAGAACAACGTCCATGGTGTAAGTATGATCCTGTTCCCATTTTCAGCGGCTTTCTGAGGATCATTTTTTACCCAGCTACGCCAATACATAATTATCAAATTGCTATCAACTTTCCCTCCCAATACATCATCCCAGGCTATTACTTTTTTACCTTTAGACTCAAGATATTTTGCGATATTTTTTTCAAAATAACTTTGGATCTGACTTAAACTGTCCAAATGATTTTTTTTCATAAAATTCTTACAAACGGGAGCCCCTGCCCAACTTTTCTGATTAACCTCATCACCACCAATGTGTACAAATTTAGAAGGAAAAAGTGAGGCAATTTCATCCCAAACTGTATGACTGAATTTTATTACACGTTTTTTACAGGGACAAATTGGATATGAAAACTCTTTACCCCAGCCCGCAGCATTTGTTGCGGAAAGAAACGGATAAGCTCTGATAGCTGCTGACATATGACCAGGCATATCAATTTCAGGAATAATTTCGATGAAATGTTCATGGGCATATTTAATAATCTCCCGCATATCTTGTTTGGTGTAATATCCGCCATAAACTTTTTTCCCGTCGACAACTTTAATAAAACGGGGATCTATTGAATACATTGGATTCGTTTTGGCCTTTTTCATACATACAGAATCCCAGTTGTTGAAAGTTCTCCATGCTCCAATCTTCGTAAGTAACGGATAATGGTTTATCTGAATACGCCAACCCTGGTCGTCAGTTAAATGTATTTGTAATTTATTAATCTTATAGTAAGACAACCAGTCTATGAGTCTCATTATGAAACGCTTTGAAAAGAAATGTCTGGCTACATCAATATGAAAACCACGCCAGGCATATTTGGGAGCATCGTTTATATTAACATCTCTTAATTTAAAGGAAGAGCTTTTAATACCGTAAGTATTGTGCCATATCATCTGACGAAGAGTTTGAGCTGCATAAAATGCTCCTCTGGCAGTTTTGGCTGATAAAACAATGCCTTTATTTGATATGTCAATTTTATATCCTTCATTTTTCAGGTTACTGTCTACTACGTATTTAATTGTGACTTTTCCGGAAGTGTCCTGTTTGTTTATATTCCGGCCGATAAGCACCTTGTCTAGTGCATCGTTAATGATTTTATTCTCCAAATCAAATTTAACATTCTTTAAAACGCGAGTATTTTTGTTAATGACTAAGCTGCCACTCAACAATTTCACGCTTACAGGTTCAGGTATTATTCCAAGTGATTGACCGGCTGATTGTTTGGGGGTTTTTCTAACGCCATTGCTGCAACCGGCAAAAATTATCAGCATAATAAAAATGCCAACTATTTTAGTATTGAAACGCATTCTTTCTGATTTTTTAAGTTTTATGTTCCCTCCTTCATAATATAAGGAGGAGGGAACATAAATGTCACATTATTAATATCCTGGATTCTGAGTCAAATTTGGATTTGCATCAATTTCTGCCTGCGGAATGGGCATTAGCAGTTTGTCTTTATTGATGTGATAAATGACTCTTGTAGGTGCGCTCGGGACACCATTATTACAAGTATATGTATACGTTTTTAGACTATCCATTACCTGAACAGCAATTCCGGCTCTTACCAAATCATCCCATCTTTGTCCCTCAAAAGCCAGCTCCAGTCTTCGCTCAAGAAGAATCTTGGATTTCATTTCGGCTTTGGAGGAAGCAACAACATCTGGAAGCCCTACTCTGTGCCTTATAAGATTCAGTGTGGCTTTTGCTCCTGCCAAATCACCTAATTCATTTTGAGCTTCAGCTTTCAGGGTTATAATATCTGCCAGACGCAATAAATAAATATCATCTCCACTTGACCAATTATC
>JALUYM010000335.1 GCA_027018745.1 Bacteroidales bacterium
TTATTGATAAATACGATGGAATCATCTGTGGTGACGATGAAATTACAAAGAGTGTCATTGAAAAAGGGAAGAAAGGCAGGTTAAAAATTATTTCAAAATATGGGATTGGGCTTGATAAAGTAGATTTGAAAGCCGCTGAAGAATTGGAAATTCCTGTTACAAATACCCCGGGAGTAAATCAAGTTGCTGTGGCGGAACATGTGCTGGCCCTTTTATTTTCGTATTACAAAAATATTCACCACGAATACAATATCACCCGAAAAGGTAAGTGGAAAAGACTTATCGGGCATGAGATATTTGGTAAAAAGATAGGAATCCTGGGCATGGGACATGTGGGGAAAGAATTGGCTATCAGGGCGAAATGTATGGGTATGGAAGTGTCGGCTTTTGACCCGTTTATGGACTTTGAATTTGCAGAAAAAAACAAAATCAAAGCCGCAAAAAATATCGAAGAGTTGGTATCAGATATTGAGATACTTTCGTTACACTTACCATTAAACGACAATACCAAAGGGATTATTGATGGCGAGTTACTTTCCAAGTCGAAGCAGAAATTAGTAATAGTGAACACCTCGCGGGCACTCATTGTCGAACAAAATTCGTTGTTGGATGCTTTACGCAATGATACCCTTGAAGCTTACTTGACCGATGTGCTTGAGGAAGAACCTATGCCTGAAAATCATCCTTTGTTGCAGTTCGATAATGTTATTATTACACCTCATATCGGTTCGCGTACTTATGAAAGTGTACAAAGGCAGGGTTTGAAAGCTGTTGAAAATCTTTTTAATGCTTTAAATATCAGAAAAGATGAAAGGTAAAAAAGATAAAGTAGTGGTATTTGGGGGCTCGGGTTTCCTGGGAAGCCATGTGGCAGATGTGTTGTCTGATGAAGGTTATCATGTGGTTGTTTTTGATCTCAAAAAATCGGAATACTTGCGGGAAGATCAGGAAATGGTAGTCGGGAACATCCTCAACCGTGAGGAAGTCAGGGAAGTGATTAAAGGAGCGAGGTATGTTTATCATTTTGCGGCCATAGCCGATATTAAAGAAGCGCAGGAAAAACCTGTAAAAGCGGTTGAGGTAAATGTTTTGAGTACTACTTATGTTTTGGATTCCTGCAGGGAATTTGGTGTTGACCGGTTTTTGTATGGGAGCACGATTTATGTTTATAGTGAACATGGGTCGTTTTACCGAAGTACAAAGCAGGCCTCGGAATTGATTATAGAAAATTATCAAAAAATTTATGGTTTAAAATATACCATTTTGAGGTATGGTTCGCTATACGGGCCCCGGGCAAATCATTTTAATTTTATAAACAGGATTATTATTCAGGCTATTAAAGACAAAAAGATTATACGTGAAGGAAACGGGGAAGAGTTAAGGGAATATATCCACATTAAAGATGCTGCCCGGGCTAGTGTCGAAATTTTGTCGGATGAATTTGTCAATGCCAACATTATGATAACGGGTACCAAATCTATGAGAATCCATGATTTGTTGGATATGATAAAAGAAATTTTTAAAAACAAAATAGAAATCAAATATACAAACGAAGTAT
>JALUYM010000336.1 GCA_027018745.1 Bacteroidales bacterium
GAGTGTTGGGGTGTAAATTATACCAATTGTACTTCCAAATTTCCGATTAGGAATTTGGGATTTTACAATGGTTAATGCCGATACTACAGCAAAAGGAGCAGATTGAACAACGTGAAAATATGTGACATTTTGATGTGTCATCGGTATTACTTCGGGCGTGGACGCCCGAAGCGGTGGAGGGAAATTGTTAAGCCACAGCGGGGACCATTCGTTTTTTCAAAACGGCGATACGCCAATAGAGCAGCAGGGTGGAAATCAGGAGCATGAGCAACAACTGCCTGAAATCGCCCAAAACCGGTCCCCAGCCTGTGCCTTCTGCGCAGAGTTTGGTTACGGCATCCATCATCGGGGTGGTGGGAATGATGCGGGCCAGCCATTGTAACGGTTGCGGCATGGCATTCACCGGCCAGGAATAACCCGACAACAGAAAAAGCGGGTAGCTGGTAAAAGCCAGCAGTTCCATAATCCGGATTTGCTTTTTGCTGAAAGAGGCGATTAGCAGTGTGTAAGCCATCACCACCATCAAAAACAACAAGGCTATGGTGAACAGGGCGACCGGGTTGCCGCGCAGGGGGATGTCCAGCACGGGAAACCCTATCCCGAAAAAGAACAGGATATAAGCCGCATAAAGCAGGATGTAATATCCCAGGCTGCCGCCGAACCAGGCCACAATGCCGCCGCCATTTTTTTGCAGGATACCTGTCAGCTCGCCTCTTTCCCTGCGCCTGACAAAACTTTCGCCCAGTCCGATGAGCAGGGTTTGCTGCAAAATCAGAAACAGCAATCCCGGCAAAAGGTAATCCCCATAATTGTTGGTGGCGTTGTACATTGGATGTACGTCGGCCATCACCGGGTTGATGAGTTGCATGCCGTATTTTTCATTCAGTCCTTTGGTAGCGAAATAGTGGAGGCGAATGCCTGAACCCACGGCCATCATCACGGTGTTTACGGCCCGGTTCAGGTCGTTTGACGGCAGGAAACGTGTGGTGTTCAGGTACAAATTAACATCGGTGGCTTCCCCCTTCAAAAGGTGTTTTTCAAAACCTTTCGGGAAAACCAGAAATCCCTGGATTTTAAGGCGGTACATCTCCTTTTTGGCCTCCTCGTACCCGTTGGGGGTTTTCATGAACTTGATTTTGGGATCGGCTGAAAGCAACTGTGTCAGTTTCAGTGTGGTGGGAGTTTTGTCGTAATCTACCACTGAAAAAGGAATCTGTTTTATCTCTTTGTTTTGGTAAATAGATCCTATTAAAAAGACATATATCAATGGTGCTACAAGAACAGTTAATAAAATACTATGGTCTACAATGACCATTTTCATTTCATCTTTAAAACCTTGTATAAAAATTTTCCTGAATTTCATTTTATAAAGCGTTTTGAGAGGTTGAAATACTGTTTTTCAGACGAAGGTGCAACGCCATATAACTTGTTGCAAAACCTGTTATAAGAAACAGGGTCAGTTTGTAAAAATCGGGCAGGGCAAAGGAAAACGGCACCCCGAGTTGATAAATTTTAAAAAAAGCATGCAGAAAATAGGTGTAGGGGATAAACCGGGCCA